>NZ_JANIAG010000147.1:0-14285 GCF_028682155.1 Pseudomonas sp. 39004 | reverse complement strand
GCCCGATTGATATAACCCCCGGATACCCGCCTCGTGCTGACCGAACCCCGTCGCCGCGCCTACCTTTCCGCCATGCAAGTGGTGCACTGGCTGCCGCGCGCCGAACTGCCGTTCGCCGCACCGTCGCGCCCCGAACTGCTGTTGCCGGTGGCCCCGGTCGAAGACCTCGACTTCGACGTCAAACCAGCGCCCGCCGCCAACGAAGCCGCTGCCGCCCCCCAGGCGCGCAGCGGCGAACGCCCGAAAATCGAGATTCCGCGCCCAGGCAGCACCCCCAAGCCTGCCGCCAAGCCCGTCGAAGCCGAAGAGCCAGCCCCCGCACCGCGCCCGGTGCCGGTGCCGCCACCGCGCTTCTCGTTGCAACTGCTGCGCGCCGGCAACTGCTTGCTGCTGGTGGAACTGGCCACCGGCCAGCCGTTCCAGAGCCGCGACCCGTCCTACCTGCTGCTCAAGGACATGCTGCGCGCCGCCGGCCTGCCCGACGCCCCGCAGATCATCGGTGAGCCGGTGCGCTGGCCGCTGCTGGTGCGCGGCAACATGGACCAAGGCCCGGACGCTGCACGCGATTTCGTCCAGGGGTTCATCCAGGCGCGCCTGGAAGAGGCACCCTGCACCTGCTTGTGGCTGATCGGCCTGCCCGCGCTGCGCTTTGCCGGCAATACCGACGCGCACACCTACTACCAAACACTGAAGCTTGAGGGCCTGGGCGATGCCTGGGCCTTGCCGGGCCTTGAACTGTTGATGGACGAGCCGCAACGCAAGGCGGACGTCTGGCAAGCCATGCGCCAGCTGATGGCGCGCTGGAAGAGCGTTGAATGAGTGACTCGATCAGTTTCCGCCCGATGACCGAGGCGGATCTGGATGCCGTGCTTAAGATCGAATATGCCGCGTTCAGCCATCCCTGGACCCGCGGAATCTTTCAGGATGCGCTCAAGTCCTACGAAGTGTGGCTGATGTTCGACGGCCAGCAGCAGGTCGGCCATGGCGTGATCAATGTGATCATCGACGAGGCGCACCTGCTCAACATCACCGTCAAGCCCGAGAACCAAGGGTTCGGCCTGGGCCTGCGTCTGCTTGAGCACCTGATGGCGCGGGCCTACCAGCTCAACGGCCGCGAATGCTTCCTGGAAGTGCGCGCCAGCAACCAGTCGGCCTATCGGTTGTACGAGCGCTTCGGGTTCAACGAAATCGGTCGCCGCCGTGACTACTACCCGATGGCCGGCGGCCGTGAAGATGCCCTGGTGATGGCCTGCACCCTGTTCGAGGAGTGACCCCTCGGGTGCAGGCCTTGTCACACAGGTACAACCTGATGAGGCAAGACCATGCACGACCTGCAGGAACTGATCGACAACAATGCACGCTGGGCCGATGCCATCACCCAGCGTGACCCCGATTTCTTTGCCAAACTGGCCCGTCAGCAAACCCCCGAGTTCCTCTGGATCGGTTGCTCCGACGCCCGCGTGCCGGCCAATGAAATCGTCGGCATGCTGCCTGGCGACCTGTTCGTCCACCGCAATGTCGCCAACGTGGTGCTGCACACCGACCTGAACTGCCTGTCGGTGATCCAGTACGCCGTCGAAGTGCTCAAGGTCAAACACATCCTGGTCACCGGCCACTACGGTTGCGGCGGCGTGCGCGCTGCCATGCAGGACCGCCAGCTCGGCCTGATCGACGGCTGGCTGCGTTCGATCCGCGACCTGTACTACGAAAAGCGCGGCGAACTGGCCAAGCTGGAAACCGAAGAGGCGCAGGTCGATCGCCTGTGCGAGCTGAACGTCATCCAGCAGGTCGCCAACGTGGCCCACACCAGCATCGTGCAGAACGCCTGGCATCGCGGGCAGGAGCTGTCGGTGCATGGTTGCATCTATGGCATCAAGGACGGGCGTTGGAAGAGCCTGGACACCACCATCAGCGGCTTTGCCCAACTGCCACCGCAGTATCGGTTGCGGGCGTTGGAGTAGGCGGTGTGTTGCCCTGCGTTTCTGCTTACATAACTTGAAACAGGGTGTTCGATCTCGTTGAACAGGGGAGTGGGGATGACAGGCGCGAAGTGGCTGCTGATGGCGATGGGCATGTGGGTGGTCAGTGTGGCGCACGCCGATGACCGCGACCTGTGGATGTTCGCCCAATGGGCCGGCGATCATCAAACACGCCCCTTCCGCGAAATGCTGGTGGATGCCCGGCTGTACGGGGTGGTGCCGATCCATCAACTGCTTCGCTCGGCCTCTGACTGGAAGCTGTGCCGGGCATCCCCCTTCGCCGTGCCACCTGCCAGCCAATGGCCCGCAGTGCGCTCGACGCTGTCATTGCTCAACACCCTCGACGACCAGGGCATCCTGCGCCAGTTCGAAGTGGTCTCGGTCTACCGCGACCCCAGCCTCAACCGATGTGCGGGCGGTGCCGTGGGTAGCGCCCATACCCGCGCATTCGCCGTTGATATCCTGTTGCCGGCCTGGGCCGACCCCAACCCGCTTTGCAGTTTCTGGCAACAACACGGCCAGGCCTGGAACATGGGCCTGGGCCGTTATCCGTCAGGTCGCATCCACATCGACACCGCTGGCTATCGCACCTGGGGTGGCGATGGCAGTGCGGGCTCGTCGTTCTGCGCCAGGCCCAGGTGAACCAGGCAGGCCTCGCATTCATCGATCACCCACTCGGCAAAACGCTGGCGCTTGCCGCCATCGTCCAGCGGCTGCGGGCTGAGCAGGTGATAGGCAGAGCCGTCGCGCAAGAAGCCGAAGGGTGCCTGCAGTTGGCCGCTGTCGAGTTCGTCTCGCACCATCAGCGCTGAGCCCATGGCCAGGCCCAGGCCCGCACTGGCGGCCTGGATCGACAGGTAAAAATGCTCATAGTCGCTGCGCTCGGTGTGCTTGGCCCGTTGCGTGCTCAGGCGCAGCCAGGTGGGCCAGGCGCTGGGCCGCGTGCGGCTGTGCAGCAGGCGTTGGCCATCCAGGCCGGTGACGGCGCCGGGGCGGCACACTGGGCCGATCCATTCGTCGCAGATCTTGCGGTGATGGAGTTGGCGGTCCCAATGGAAGTCATCGCGGCGCAGCGCCAGGTCGACGCCGCTGCGCGCGAAGTCCACCGGCCCACCGGCGGCTACCAGATGCAGTTGCAGGTCGGGGTGGGCGGCGTTGAAGCGGGGCAGGCGCGGGATCAGCCAGCGCATGGCGATGGTGGGCTCGCAGGAGAGCACCAGCACATTGTCGCTGGCCTGCTGTTGCAGGCGCTGCACGGCGCCTTCGAGCTGTTCGAAGATGGCCTGGGTGGTGCCCTGCAGGGCGCGGCCGGCGGCGGTGAGGAAAATGGCCCGGTTGCGGCGCTCGAACAGTTCGACGCCGAGGCTTTCTTCGAGCAGGCGTACCTGACGGCTGACCGCGCCATGGGTGACATGCAGGCGCTCGGCGGCGCGCACGAAGCTTTCGGTTTCGGCGGCGATGTCGAAGTAGCGGAACGCGTTGAGGGGCGGCAGTTTCATGTTGTGCTTTCTGTGAGAAAAACGAGCGGATAACCGCCACTATAAATCGATTTTTCTCAGTTAATAAGCCCAGGATAATCGGCGCGTCTGTGCATTTTAATCGCCTATCGAGACCCGCCAATGACCGAACTCATCGCCGTAGCCCTGTTCACCGTCCTCGCTGTCATCAGCCCCGGCGCCGACTTCGCCATGGTCACCCGCAGCAGTTATGCACAGGGCCGTAAGGCCGGGCTGGCGGCTGCGGTGGGGATTGCATTGGGCGTGCAGGTGCATGTGCTGTACACCGTACTGGGCATTGCGGTGATCATCAGCCAGAGCCCGACGCTGTTCCTGTGCATGAAGGTGGTAGGCGCGGGTTACCTGGTCTACCTAGGCTACAAATCGCTGACCAATACCGCGCGCATCAGCCTCGACGGTATCGACCGGCACACTGGCGCCAGCCTTGCGGCCGCGCTGCGTACCGGCTTTCTCACCAATGCCTTGAACCCCAAGACCATGCTCTTCGTCATCAGCGCCTACACGCAAGTGGTGCAGCCGGGCAGCCCGTTGGCACTGGACTTCGCCTACGGCGCGTTCATGTCCTTTGCCCACTGGCTATGGTTCAGCCTGGTGGCCGTGTTTTTCTCCAGCACGGCGTTGCGCAAGGCGATGATCGAGCGACAGCGGCTGGTGGACCGGGTGATCGGGCTGGCATTGATCGGCCTGGGCTTGGCGGTGGCAGTCACAGGTGTGCGTTGATGTGACGATTGCAAGTAGGGGTGCTGGCCATATAGGCCGCGCCCAAACAGCTCAGGCTGTGCTTTTTCGCAGGCAAAGAAAAAGGGCCTACCTTTCGGTAAGCCCTTTATCATGTTTGGTGGCTACACAGGGACTTGAACCCCGGACCCCAGCATTATGAATGCTATGCTCTAACCAACTGAGCTATGTAGCCAATGGCGCGCATTATTCCCTTGTGATGCCCCTCTGTCAACACTCATTTCAAAAAAAATTTGCACGCTTTCAAAAACTTAGCCGCCAGGGCCGGCCTCAGCGCACGATCAGCCAGTGGCCGAGCACGCCCTGCAGCTGCAATTGCTGGGTGCTGGCCAGTGCGGCAAGGCTTTCGGCAGGGCGGTCGAGGCTGAAGTCGCCGCTCACGCGCCGATGGGCGGCCTGCTCGTCGAGTATCCACAGGCGTTGCCCCTGGTAACCCGCCAGGCGTTCCAGCACCTGCCCTAGCGGCATGTCGGTGGCGCGCAGGCGGCCGTTGCGCCAACTGTCGGCGGTCTTCATGTCGGCTTTTTGTACAGGGTCGATCCGTGTGGCATCGAATGTCACCCGTTCGCCGGCAGAGACCAGGCGCTGTTCGCCACCCTGGACCACCATCGCCTTGCCACTGAGCACCACCAGTTCGTTGTGGTCGGCAAAGCGGGCAATTTGCAGGCGGGTACCGAATACCTGGATGCGCGCCTCGCCCACGTCCACCTCCATGGCGCGGCCATCGAGCAGTACTTCGAGGTACACCTGGCCTTGTACCAGGTGCAACTGGCGGGTACGCCCGCGCAGGTCGACGTTCATCGCGCTGGCGCTGTCCAGGTGCACGGTCGAGCCATCGGCCAGGCGCAGGCTGCGGCGTTCGCCAACGTCGGTGTGCATTTCGCTGCCCAGGCGTTGCATCAGCGGCCAGTACAGGTAGGCCAATGCGCCCAGCACCAGTAGAAACACCAGCGCCAGCCATTTGCCCAGGTGGCTGCGGCGCGCCGTTATCTGCCGGGGTCGCGGGCGAGCCGGTGCGGGTTGCAGCTGTTGCCAGAAGGTTTCCAGCTCAGCGTAAGCCTGGGCGTTTTGCGGCTCCTGGCACCAGGCGGCGAACACCTGGCGTTCGCCTTCGTTACACCCGGGCTGACGCAAACGGGAGAACCACTCCAGAGCTTCCTGCTGGGGGTCGGGCTGGAATTGTTTGGCGGGCATCGGGCTCATGGGATCGGTCTGCTCACGATAGGGGCCGTTTCGCCCAACGATGACAGGGGAATGAGTCGAGGATGCTAAATATATTGAGAACCATTTACAAGTACGTCGCGACGGAGGGATAAAAAAGGTAGCTATGTATCTATTTGTTTCCTGATAATCGGATCCTAAATCTGAGGACGGAGATTCAGGCACATGGCCACCAGTAGCACCTCCACGGCTTCCACCAGCGCAGCGGCGAACCCTGCCAACCCGTTGGTGATGCGCATCATCGGTTTCTGCGCCCTGGCGCACCTGATCAATGACCTGATCCAGTCGGTGCTGCCAGCCATCTATCCGATGCTCAAAGCCAACTACGACCTGAGCTTCGCCCAGATCGGCATGATCACCCTGACCTTCCAGATCACTGCCTCGTTGCTGCAGCCTTGGGTGGGCTTCTTTACCGACCGTCGGCCTGCGCCGAACCTGCTGCCGCTGGGCACCTTGTGCACACTGGTGGGCATCGTCATGCTGGCCTTTGTCGGCAGTTTCCCGATGATCCTGCTGGCCTCGGCGCTGGTCGGCATCGGCTCGTCCACCTTCCATCCAGAGACCTCGCGCATTGCACGTCTGGCCTCGGGTGGGCGCTTTGGCCTGGCCCAGTCGACCTTCCAGGTGGGCGGTAACACCGGCTCGGCGCTTGGGCCGCTGTTGGCGGCGGCCATCGTCATCCCGTTCGGGCAGACGCACGTCGCCTGGTTCGGCCTGGCGGGGTTGTTCTTCTTCGCCGTGACCCTGATGCTGCGGGGCTGGTACAAGGAGCACCTGAACCAGGCCAAGGCGCGCAAGGCCGTGCAGGCTACCCATGGCATCTCGCGCAAGCGGGTGATCGCGGCGCTGATCGTGCTGGGCCTGCTGGTGTTCTCGAAGTACTTCTACATGGCCAGCTTCACCAGCTACTTCACTTTCTACCTGATCGAGAAGTTCGACGTTTCGGTGGCCAGCTCGCAATTGCACCTGTTCCTGTTCCTGGGCGCGGTGGCTGCGGGTACGTTCTTTGGCGGGCCGATCGGTGACCGTATCGGGCGCAAGGCGGTGATCTGGTTCTCCATTCTGGGGGTTACCCCCTTCACCCTCGCGCTGCCGTATGCCGACCTGTTCTGGACCACGGTGCTGAGCGTGGTGATCGGCTTCATCCTGGCATCGGCGTTTTCCGCCATTGTGGTGTATGCACAGGAACTGGTGCCGGGCAGCGTGGGCATGATTGCCGGGATCTTCTTCGGTTTGATGTTCGGCTTCGGTGGGATTGGCGCTGCACTGCTTGGCTATGTCGCGGACCTGCGCGGTATCGTGTATGTGTATGGGCTGTGCTCGTTCCTGCCGTTGTTCGGGTTGTTGGCGGTGTTTTTGCCTAGTACTCGTAAGCGCTGAGGCGTTTGGGGGCTGCTGCGCAGCCCATCGCGACGCAAGGCCGCTCCTACAGGGATTGCGAGCGGCCCTTGGATTGACGATTCCACCTGGCTTGGCCTAGAGTGCCGCCTCTTTTCTCCAACCTGCGTAGTCAAAGCAATGCGCCGTAACCCGTCCCTGCCAAATGCTCGCCAGCCTGCACTGCAGGCACTGCGTCGTGCGTGGCCGAGTGACACGGTGCTCAAGCGTCGGCGCAGCGTGCTGTTTGCCTTCACCTTCTCGCCACACCTTGCCCTGAACTGATCTGCGCTTTTGCGTCGTCCGCCGCCCTGGCGTGCGCGCTCGTGTTTGCTCGTCTTTTCGGTTTGCAAGGAGTGGTAAATGAACATGCGTTTGCTGGCGGGCCTGTTGTTCGCTGTGTCGGTGGTGGGCTTCAGCCTGGGGGCCAGCCTGCCGTTGGTGTCGTTGCGCCTGCATGAGGCCGGCGCAGGCACCCTGGAAATCGGCATTATCTCGGCCATCCCCGCAGCGGGGATGATGCTCTCGGCGTTCATGGTCGACGCCTGCTGCCGGCTGTTGACTCGGCGCACCATCTACCTGCTGTGCTTCAGCCTGTGCACCGTCAGCATCGCCTTGCTGGAGTCGGCCTTCGACTCGATCTGGCTGCTGGCGCTGCTGCGTCTGGGCCTGGGCATCGGCATGGGGGTTGCCATCATTCTGGGCGAGTCCTGGGTCAACGAGCTGTGCCCCGAGCACAATCGCGGCAAGATCATGGCCCTGTACGCCACCAGCTTTACCGGTTTCCAGGTACTCGGCCCGGCGATGCTGGCTGTGCTGGGGGCCAACAGCCCATGGATCACCGGCGTGGTCACCGCCTGCTATGGCCTGGCCCTGCTGTGCATCGTGCTGACGGTGCCCAACGACTATGTGGAACATGAAGAAGGCGAAAAGAGCTTTGGCCTTGCCGGCTTCTTCCGCGTGGCGCCAGCCTTGTGCGTGGCGGTGCTGTTCTTCTCCTTCTTCGATGCCGTGGTGCTGTCGCTGCTGCCGGTATATGCCACCAGCCATGGCTTTGCCGTAGGCGTGGCGGCGCTGATGGTGACGGTGGTGTTTGCCGGCGACATGCTGTTCCAGCTGCCATTGGGCTGGTTGGCCGACCGGGTCGAGCGGACCGGCCTGCACCTGGTGTGCGGCCTGGTAGCGATGCTGATCGGCATCGGCCTGCCGTGGCTGCTGCAGATGACCTGGTTGCTGTGGCCACTGTTGGTGGTGCTGGGCGCTGTGGCGGGGGGCATCTACACCTTGGCGCTGGTGTTGATCGGGCAGCGCTTCAAAGGGCAGGACCTGGTAACAGCCAATGCCAGTGTCGGCCTGCTGTGGGGAGTGGGTAGCCTGGTCGGGCCGCTGGTCAGCGGCGCGGCGATGGATGTGGCGCCGCACGGGTTGCCGATGGCGCTGGCGCTGATGGCGGGGCTGTTTGTCTGCTTTGCCCGGCAGTCGTACCGGCGGGCAGGGCGGTTGCGCGCAGTGGCGGACTGATCACAGGTTTTTCAGGCGGCGCCGATGCTCACCCAGTAACGCGTGCGGTAGTCGACCCGCACCGGCAGGCTGCGGGCTAGCAGTTTCAGAATCTGCTCGGTGTCGGCCAGTTGGTAAGTGCCGGAGACCTTGAGGTTTGCCACGTCGTCAGCACAGCGCAGCAGGCCCGGGCGGTAGCGCGAGAGTTCGGCGGTAAATTCCCCCAGCGGCATCTGCTGCACGCTGAGCACGCCGTCGGTCCAGCCCCAAGGGTCGCTGTGCAGGCTGACGGCCTGCAAGTTGCCGTTGGCCTGCACTTGCAGCGTTTCGCCGGCATGCACCAACCGTGCGTGGGCAGAGGCGGGGAACAACGTCACCTCGCCACCGCGTACTGCCAGCAGCAAGCCCTTGTCGTTTTCGCGTAGCAGCAGTTGCCCGTCGCGGGTGCCCAGGGTGCCAACGCGGGTATCGATGCGGAAAGGGCGGTCGTCGTTGGCGTTGCTGTCCAGGCTCACCTCGCCCCGTATCAGCTCAAGCTGACGTTGTTCGGCGCTGTAGCGCAGGTCGATAGCGCTGTTGGTGTTGAGCTGGATGCGGCTGCCATCGCTGCCGTGCAATTGCCGGCGTTCGCCCGTGGCGGTGCTGCTGTCTGCCAGTAGCTGCGGCAGGCCCAACGGTTCGCGCGCGGCCCAGCCCAGGCTGCCGCCGGCGGCCAGCAGCGCCAGCAGCTTGAGGTGGTCACGGCGGCTGCTGCGCTGGCGTTGGCTGGCGTCGAGGGTGCTGCGGCTCAGGGCCTTGGGCAGCCCGGCCAATTCGTCGCTGAGGTTGCTGACGCGCTGCCAGGCCTTGGGGTTGTGCGGATGGCTGGCCAGCCATTGCTGGAATTGCCGCTCGGTACGCGGGCTGGGGCTGTCGAAGCGCAGCTTCACCAGCCAGTCGATGGCCTGGTCGACCTGAGCCTGTGCGGGCGCGCTGTCAGAGGTCGACATAACGCAACCGGTAGCAGACACCCAGGGCCTTGGCCAGGTCGCGCTCGATCGTCACGCGGGCCACATCCAGCTGCAGGGCGATCTGCGTGATGCTCAGCCCGTCGATCTGGGCCAGCAGAAAGGCCTGACGTGTACGCGGCTTCAGCGTGTGCAGGGCGCGGTCGAGGCGCTCCAGGGTATCGAGAATGACCAGCCGGTGTTCTTCGCTGGGCACCTCGGCTTCGGGCAGCAGGGCCAGGCTTTCGTGGTAGGCCCGCTCCAGGGCGCGGCGGCGGAACTGGTCGATCATCAGGCCGCGGGCGATGGCGCTCAGGTAGGCGCGGGGCTCCTTGAGCGGCGAAGCCTGGCGGGCGCGCAACAGCCGCACGAAGGTATCCTGGGCGAGGTCGGCGGCATGCTCGTGGCAGCCGACCCGGCTGCGCAGCCAGCCGCTGAGCCAGGCGTGGTGGGACTGATAGAGCAGAGCAACCTCGGTCGGCTTGAGCGTGTCGGTGGTCTGCATCGTAGCGAAGGCCTGATCCGGTGAGCGTGCGTGATTGTGAATAGTTCTCAATTCTATGCGCGGAGCGCGGCGCGGATCAATGGTATGCCAGGAATTAGCCGCGCAAGATCCGGCGTTTCACCGATGAACGGTTGGGCTAAGCTGGGCCTGTCATCGACCTGTTGGAGGCGCAATGATTCTGGCTGACCTTTCGCCCGAAGCTTACCGCGAGGCCAGCCGGCACCTGGCCGCATCGGACCCGGACTGGGCACGGCACATTGCCGCGATCGGGCCGTGCCTGCACCAGGCAACGCCCGGGCGCGAGCCTTATGAGGCGCTGGTACGGGCAATTGCCTACCAGCAGTTGCATGCCCGCGCCGCCGAGTCGATTCTGGGCAGATTATTGGCGCTGTTCCCCGAGGGCAGTTTTCCCGCCCCGGAACAATTGCTGGCTGTAACGCCTGAGGCGATGCGCGCATGCGGCTTCTCGGCGAGCAAGACGGCCACCGTGCAGGGCATTGCCCAGGCTCGGCTCGAGGGTTTGGTACCCAGCCGCCAGGAGGCGCTGGCCATGGCTGACGAAGCGTTGATCGAACGCCTTGTGGCCCTGCGTGGGGTCGGGCGCTGGACGGTGGAGATGTTGCTGATCTACAGCCTTGAGCGCTCGGACATTCTGCCGGTCGACGACTTCGCGGTACGCGAGGGATATCGTCGACTGAAGGGGCTGGAGAAAGCACCGACGCCGGCGCAGATGCGCTCGCTGGGCGGTGGCTGGTGCCCGTACCGGACCGTGGCGGCCTGGTATCTGTGGCGGGCCTGATGTTTTTGCATTGGCGCTACAGGCGAGACAGACAAGAGGTAATCCGCGATGAAACCCTACACCACCCCCGAGCAGCGCTGGCAAGCCGTGCAGGCCCGTGACAGCGCCGCCGCCGGCCACTTCGTCTATGCCGTACGCACCACGGGTATCTACTGCCGCCCAGGGTGCAAGTCGCGCATGGCCAAGCGCGAAAACATCGCGTTCTACGACGATACCGCCGCCGCCGAAACCGCCGGCTACCGCGCCTGCAAGCGTTGCGCGGGTGACAGCGGTGCCAGCGCAACCCGGCGCAGCGAGCTGGTGACGCGTGCCTGCCGGCTGATCGAGGGCGCTGCCAGTGGGCCAAACCTGGACCAACTCAGCGCGCAACTGGCAGTCAGCCCCTTTCACCTGCACCGTCTGTTCAAGGCCGAAACCGGCCTCACCCCCAAGGCCTACGCCTCGGCATTTCGCGCCCGACGCCTGCGTGAGCACCTGGAACAGGATCAGCGCTCGGTGACCGATGCCATCTACGACGCCGGCTACAACTCCAACAGCCGGTTCTACGAAAGTGCCGGGCAGCGCCTGGGCATGCGGCCCAAGGCCTACCGTGCCGGCGGGGCAGGGGCAACCATTCGCTTTGCGCTGGGCCAGTGTTCGCTGGGGGCGATTCTGGTGGCCCAGAGCGAGAAGGGTATCTGCGCGATTCTGCTGGGCGATGATCCCGAGCCACTGTTGCAGGCCTTTCAGGACCAGTTCCCCAACGCCCGGCTGATCGGCGGTGATAGCGAATACGAGCGGGTGGTCGCCGAGGTGGTGGGCTTTGTGGAAGCCCCCACGCTGGGTCTGGCGCTGCCGTTGGATGTCCAGGGCACGGCATTTCAGGAGCGGGTCTGGCAGGCCTTGCGTGAGGTACCTGCCGGCTGTCGGGTCAGCTACACCGACATCGCCGAGCGTATCGGCGCACCCAAGGCGGTCCGTGCCGTGGCCATGGCCTGCGCGGCCAACCGCATTGCCGTGGCCATTCCTTGCCATCGGGTGGTACGCCGCGACGGCGACATCAGCGGCTATCGCTGGGGTGTGGAGCGCAAGCAGCAACTGCTCAAGCGAGAAACGGCACTCTCCTGATCGCGTGAAGCCGCGTAGAATCCCCCGCCAAATCGAAATGCATAGAGGATTGTTCGATGAGGCGTGTCAGCCTTGCCCGTTATTGCCTAGGCGTATTGGCCCTGATGGTGGCGTTGGCCACCCCGGCCTGGTCCGCCCCGGCCCCGGCAGTCTCCAGCCTGGCGGCTGCCGAACTGCCGGTGCTCGATGAGAACGCGAGCCTTGAGCAGTTGAGTGATCGTCTCGACCTGATCCGCCAAGGCGTGACCAGCAGCGCCAATGACGATGTGCTCTCGCAACTGCGCCAGGCTGCCATACAGGTTCAGCGGCAGGCCGATGCCCTTGGTGCGCTGCGTACCGCCGACGTGCAAGGCCTGGACGACAAGCTCAAGGTGCTGGGCCCGCAGCAGCCGGACGAACCCGCCAGCATCACCCTTCAGCGCAAGGACCTCGAAGCCCAGAAAAAGACCGTGCTGGCCGAGCAGGAGCAGGCTACCAAGCTGACCCAGTCGGCCCGGGACCTGTCCACGCAGATCGTCAACCTGCGCCGCAGCCAGTTCAACTCGCAGGTCACCAGCCGCGCCACCAGCCCGCTGACCCCGGCGTTCTGGCAGTCGCTGATTCGCCCCACCGATGAAGACGTGGCGCGCCTGCGCGACCTGCGTGGCGAGGCGGCCGATGCCGTGGCCAGCGCGTTCAGTGCCGAACATCGCTGGTTCTTCCTCAGCAGCCTGGTGGCGGCCATCCTGGTGTGGACGCTGGTTCGCCGGCTGCTCGAACGCCTGCTGGCGAACGCGATGGTGCGCTGGCTACCAGAAGGCCGCCTGCGCCGCAGCGCCTTGGCCCTGAGCGTCAGCCTGGCGACGCTGGGCACCATCGCCGGCTCTGTGTCGCTGCTGCGCTGGGGCCTGGAAAGCAGCGCCGAGCTGGGCACAGATATCGCCAGCCTGGCTAACCACATCCTTACCCTGGTGGTGTTCAGCGCCTTCATTTCGGGCCTGGGCCGCGCGATGTTGATGCTGCAGCGCCCGTCCTGGCGCTTGCCGCCGATCCACGATGAGGTGGCCAGCGCCCTGGGCTGGTTCCCTAAATTGCTGGCCCTGGCGCTGATGGTGCTGCTGACCCAGGAGCGCATCAACAGCGTAATCGGCACCAGCCTGGCGCTGACCGTGGCGACCAACGGCCTGACTGCACTGGTGGTGGCGGTGATTTTCTCGGTGGCCTTGCTGCGCTACCGCCGCACCTTGCGCAAGCATGAGCTGGAACGCCCGACTGGCCTGGCGGGGCTGATCCCCTTCGTCCTCGTGGTGTGGGTGGGGCTGATCGTGCTGGCCCTGTTGGCCGGTTTCCTGACCCTGGCGTACTTCCTCACGGCCAAGTTGCTGTGGATCAGCGTGGTGGCGACCTGTGCCTACCTGCTGACCACCTTCCTCGGTGACCTGTGCGAAACCCTGCTGTCGCCCCGCCAGCCGGGCGGCCTGGCCCTGGCATCGACCTTGGGCCTGGCACCGCGCCATCAAGCCCAGGCCAGCACCATTCTGGCTGGCATCGGCCGTACCGTGCTGCTGTTCCTGGCGGTACTGCTGGCCTTCACGCCTTCGGGCACCAGCCCCGGTGAGTTGCTGCTCAGCCTGGGGGATTGGGATGGCACCGGTGGCAAGATGCTCGGCAACTTGAACATCGTGCCGCAAGATATCCTGCTGGCCGTGGCGATGTTCTTCGGCGGCATGTTCGGCATCCGTGTGCTCAAGCGCTGGTTGAGCGAGCGCCTTCTGCCGGAAACCGACATGGACGCCGGCATGCGTGCCTCGCTGGTGACCCTGGTGGGGTACCTGGGCTTCCTGTTCCTGGCCATGCTGGTGATGTCGACCCTGCGTATCAACCTGACCAGCCTGACCTGGGTGGTGAGTGCGTTGTCGGTAGGTATCGGTTTTGGTCTGCAGCAGATCGTGCAGAACTTCATCTCGGGTCTGATTCTGCTTACCGAGCGCCCGGTAAAGGTGGGCGACTGGGTCAGCCTGGCCGGTGTCGAGGGTGACATCCGCCGCATCAACGTGCGCGCCACCGAGATACAGATGTCTGACCGCTCGACGGTGATCGTGCCCAACTCGCAGTTCATTTCACAGAACGTGCGCAACGTGACCATGGGCAATGCCCTTGGGGTGGTCAGCGTGACCCTGACCTTGCCACTGGAAACCGATGCCAACCGCGTGCGCGACCTGCTGCTGGCGGCGTATCACGAGCACGAAGCGATACTGGATGCACCCGCGAGTTCGGTGTCGTTCAAGGACCTGACGAGCAGTGGCATGGTGATTGCGGTCAGTGGTTACGTGGCCGGGCCGCGGCAGGTGTCCGGCACCCGCAGTGACCTGCTGTTCACCATTCTTGGGCGGTTGCGTGATGAGGGGATCCCCTTGTCTTCGCCGCAGAGCATGGTGTTGCTGCAGGAAGGTTCGCGCCCGGCCGACGAGCCGGCGTGAGTATTGGGGGGCGCCCAGCGCCCCCGCTTCAATACAGCTACTGATTGCCCTGATCGAGCGCATGGAGCTGATCGAGTACAGGCGCGGCTGCAAAGGT
>NZ_JANIAG010000146.1:0-14282 GCF_028682155.1 Pseudomonas sp. 39004 | reverse complement strand
CTAAAGATCAACTGCGCCGCCACCGCGAACATCATCACCGCCACCATCAAGTCGAGCATCCGCCAGGTCGCTGGCCGTGCCAGCCACGGTGCCAGCCAGGCCGCGCCGATCGCCAGGGTCGAGAACCACAGCAACGACGCACTGGCCGCCCCCGCCACATAGGCCCCAGGCACCGTCTGCTGGGCACCGAGCGAACCGATCAACAGCACCGTGTCGAGGTACACATGGGGATTGAGCAAGGTCACCGCCAGGGCACTGAGCAGCACCGCGCGGCGCGAACGCACGCCCTGGCCTTGCTGATGCTGCAGGCTCTGCTTGGAACAGGCGCTGCGCAAGGCTTTGGCGCCATACCACAACAAAAACAGCGCGCCGCCCCAGCGAGCGATGGCCAGCAGTGTCGGGTTGTGCGCCAGTACCGTGGCCAGGCCGAATACCCCGGCAGCCACCAGCAGGGCGTCGCAGACAATGCACAGGGCAGCCACTGGCAAGTGATGCTCGCGGCGCAGGCTCTGGGCGAGGACGAAGGCGTTTTGCGCGCCAATGGCCATGATCAGGCCGAAGGCCACCAGCATGCCGTTCAAATAACTTTGCCACATGGCGGGATACTCCACTGACGCCACGGGACACGGGCGTTGTTCAACGAAAGAAGATGCTGGCCATTGTGGATAAAGCCGCTGTATAAGAAAAACAAATAAAGCTGATCAGGCATTAGAGAAATCGATGTTCGACTACAAGCTGCTAGCCGCCCTTGCGGCGGTGATCGAGCAAGGCGGCTTCGAGCGCGCGGCGCAGGTGCTGGGGCTGTCGCAATCGGCCATTTCCCAGCGCATCAAGCTGCTTGAAGCACGGGTCGGCCAACCGGTGCTGGTGCGTGCCACGCCACCGAGCCCGACCGAGGTCGGGCGCCAGTTGCTCAACCATGTGCAGCAGGTGCGCCTGCTCGAACGCGACTTGCAACGTCAGGTGCCGGCGCTGGACGAGGAGGGCATGCCCGAGCGTTTGCGCATTGCCCTGAACGCCGACAGCCTGGCCACCTGGTGGGCAGGCGCGGTAGGCGCGTTTTGCGCTGAGCACAACCTGCTCACCGACCTGGTGGTGGAAGACCAGGAAGTCGGCCTTAAACGCATGCGGGCGGGCGAAGTGGCCGCCTGCCTGTGTGGCAGCGAACGGCCGGTGGCCGGCGCGCGCAGCCTGCCTTTGGGCGCGATGCGTTATCGCGCGCTGGCCAGCCCGGTGTTCATGGCGCGGCACTTCCCACAGGGTTTCGAGGGCAGGCGCCTGGCCCGCACGCCGGCGATCGTGTATGGCCCGGACGACTTTCTGCAACACCGCTACCTGGCATCGCTGGGTATCGAAGGCGGTTTCCTGCATCACCTGTGCCCGTCGTCCGAAGGTTTTCTGCGCATGACCGAAGCGGGGCTTGGCTGGGGGCTGGTGCCTGAGTTGCAGGCACGCGAACAACTGTCCAGCGGGCAATTGGTGGAAATATGCGCCGATACTCCCATCGATGTGCCGCTGTACTGGCATCATTGGCGCAATGGCGGGCAATTGCTCGCGCAACTGACCGATCACCTGCGGTACACGGCACGGCAATGGCTGGTGCCGTTGTAGCCACGGCTGGCGTCAGTTGCATCTGAAATCTGGCAAGGCGGAGTCTTACATGCGAATTCTGGTCACTGGCGCGAGCGGCTTCATCGGCGGGCGCTTTGCGCGCCTGGCCCTGGAGCAGGGCCTGGACGTGCGGGTCAGCGGCCGACGTGCCGAAGGTGTCGAGCACCTGGTCAAGCGCGGTGCGCAGTTCATCCCTGGCGACCTGGGTGATGCCGAACTGGCCCGGCGCCTGTGCCAGGGCGTCGAAGCGGTGGTGCATTGCGCGGGTGCGGTGGGTAACTGGGGGCGCTTCCAGGACTTTCACCAGGGCAACGTGGTGGTCACCGAAAACGTGGTCGAAGGTTGCCTGAAGGAGCATGTGCGGCGCCTGGTGCACCTGTCGTCGCCGTCGATCTACTTCAATGGCCGCTCGCGCCTGGACATCCGTGAAGACCAGGTGCCGCGGCGCTTTCATGATCACTACGCACTGACCAAGCACCTGGCCGAGCAGAAGGTGTTCGGTGCCCAGGAGTTTGGCCTGGAGGTGCTGGCGCTGCGCCCGCGCTTTGTCACCGGTGCCGGTGATGCCAGCATCTTCCCTCGGCTGATGCAGATGCAGCGCAAGGGCCGTGTGGCAATCATCGGCAATGGCCTGAACAAGGTCGATTTCACCAGCGTGCACAACCTCAACGAAGCATTGCTCAGCGCCTTGTTCGCCGACGACCGCGCGCTGGGCCAGGCCTACAACATCAGCAATGGGCAGCCGTTGCCACTGTGGGATGTGGTCAATTACGTGATGCGCCAGATGCAACTGCCGCAGGTTACCCGTTACCGCTCCTATGGCCTGGCCTACAGCCTGGCCGCGTTGAACGAGGCGGCCTGCATGCTGTGGCCGGGGCGCCCGCAGCCGACCTTGTCGCGCCTGGGCATGCAGGTGATGAGCCGTGATTTCACCCTGGACATCAGCCGCGCCCGGCAATACCTGGACTACCAGCCCAAGGTCAGCCTGTGGACGGCACTGGACGAGTTCTGCGCCTGGTGGAAGCACCAGCCCGAAGGCCTGAAGTTCGGCTGAGGCTGATGATGGTCATCAACGTGCCGCGCTTGCGGTTTATACTCGTGCCTCTTTGCGACTACTGCGGTTGAATGTATCCATGCGTAACCATGCTCACGACGATTACGATGATGTGCCTACCCTGAGGGCCGGCACCCCCGACGATGACGAACTGATGCCAGCGCACGTGGTGCGCAATCGCCAGAAAGCCGAGCGTGGGGCCAGCACCGCGCCTTTGTGGGCGCTGTTGGGGGCGTCGTTCATCGCCTTGGTGGGGTTGGGCTGGTGGAGCTTTCAGCAGATATCGCTGATGGAGCAGCAACTGGTCGCGACCCAGGAAAGCTTTGCCCGCATCAGCGAAGAGGCGGCCGGGCGGCTGCAGGCCATCAGCGGCAAGGTGGCGGCCAGCGAATCGACGGTCACGACCGGCAGCGAGGCCTTGAAACTGCAGATCCGTCAGTTGCAGCAAGGGGTGGCCGGGCAGACCGGTGACCTGGGCAAGCGCCTGGAGCAGGTGCTGGCCGATACCCGTGAACAGCAAAAAGCCGTGACTGAGCTGCAGACCCAGTTGCAGGCGCAGTTGAAGCTGGTGAATGGCGAACTGGCTGCGCTGAAGTCCAGCCAGGTCGATGGCGGCAAACTGGATGCCCAGTTCAAGACGTTGACCACGGATGTGGCTGCCTTGAAAGCAGCGCAGGTGGATGGCGGCAAGCTGGATACTCAGCTCAAGAGCCTGGGCAGCGATGTGGCGGCGCTGAAGAAGCAGGGCAACCCGAGTGCGGCGATCCAGAACCTGGAGCAGGACATGCTGGTGTTGAAGAGCCAGATCGACAATCGCCCGGCTGCTGCGGCGTCGCCGAGCGGTGCTTCGGTGCAGGAGTTCGATGCGTTCCGCGGGCAGATGACCCGCAGCCTGAACACGTTGCAAAGCCAGGTCCAGAACCTGCAACAGCAGATCAACGCGCGGCCTTGAGCCTTACCGCCGGGGCAACGCGCCCCGGCGGCCGATCCGCTTACAGGCGCGGGTAATCGATATAGCCCACCGGCCCCTTGCCGTAGAACGTTTCCGGGTGTGCCGGGTTCAAGGGGGCATCTGCCGCCAGGCGCGCCGGCAGGTCCGGGTTGGCGATGAACGGCACGCCGAACGCCACGGCGTCGGCCTTGCCGCTGGCCAACGCGGCATTGGCACTGGCCTTGTCAAAACGCTCATTGACGATGTACGGGCCGCCGAACGCTTGCTTGATCAGTGGGCCGATGCTGTCGTCGGCGTCTTTCTCCCGCGAGCAGATGAAGGCGATGCCGCGCTTGCCCAGTTCACCGGCGACGTAGGTGAAGGTCTCGGCCCGGTCGGCGTCGCCCATGTCGTGTGAGTCGGCACGCGGCGCCAGGTGCACGCCCACGCGGTTTGCCCCCCACACTTCAATGGCGGCGTCGGTCACCTCAAGCAGCAACCGTGCGCGGTTTTCCAGCGAACCACCGTAGCGGTCGGTGCGCTGGTTGGTGCTGCTTTGCAGGAACTGGTCGAGCAGGTAGCCATTGGCGCCATGCACCTCGACCCCATCGAAACCGGCGGCCTTGGCATTTTCGGCGCCGCTGCGGTATGCCTCGACAATGTCGACAATCTCTTCGGTTTCCAGTGCGCGGGGGGTGGGGTAGTCGGTGAGCGGACGCACCAGGCTGACATGGCCCTTGGGCTTGATTGCGCTGGGTGCCACGGGCAGCTCGCCGTTCAGGTAGCTGGGGTGGGAAATGCGGCCGACATGCCACAGTTGCAGGAAGATGCGCCCGCCGGCACCGTGCACAGCCTTGGTGACGTTGTTCCAGCCGCGCACCTGTTCATCGTTCCAGATGCCTGGGGTATCGGGGTAGCCGACACCCATTGCTGTGACCGAAGTCGCCTCGCTGAGGATCAGCCCGGCGCTGGCGCGCTGCACGTAGTATTCGGCCATCAGTGCGTTGGGCACCCGGCCTTCATCGGCGCGGCAGCGGGTCAGCGGGGCCATGATGATGCGGTTGGGCAGTTGCAGGTCACCCAGCGTGATCGGGTCGAAGAGCGTAGTCATGCGGTTTCCTTTTCAGAGCGTTCGGCTCAACTGTGCGAGGAAGGCCTGAAGGGTCTCCTCATTGCGTTTGAAGAAGTGCCATTGGCCGATCTTCTGGCTGTTGATCAGGCCGGCGCGCTGCAAGATGGCCAGGTGTGCAGAGACGGTCGACTGCGACAGGCCGCAGCGTTGGTCGATCTGCCCGGCACAGACGCCGTGTTCGGTGCTGTGGTGCTGGTCAGGAAACTGCGTTGCCGGGTCCTTCAGCCAGTCGAGGATTTGTCGCCGTAACGGGTGGGCCAGGGCTTTTATTATTTCGTCCAGATCGAGGGGCATGGGGTAGGGCTCGTGGTGAAGCGGTAGATCGCGGTAGGGCAAAATGTAAATCGGTATTTCGCGATATACAAATATGAAGAGGTTCTGAGCTGAGCACCAATCGCTATATCGTGTGATGACGATATAGGCGTGGGCGGTGCTAGACTTGCGCCATGAACTACCTCGCACACCTGCACCTGGGCGGCCCTGCGCCGCAGCAATTGCTCGGCAGCCTGTATGGCGATTTCGTCAAGGGCTCGCTGGAAGGGCGCTTTCCACCAACGCTGGAAGCGGCGATCCGCCTGCACCGGCACATCGACAGCTATACCGACCGCCATCCCGTGGTATTGGCTGCGTTGGCACGCTTCCCCGCACAGCGGCGGCGCTTTGCCGGCATTGTCCTCGATGTGTTTTTCGACCACTGCCTGGCGCAGCATTGGGCGGACTATGCCGAGCAGCCGTTGGCGCAGTTCACCGGCAATTTTTATCGGGTGCTGCTGGCTGAACCCGAGTTGCCAGGGCGCCTGGCGCGCATTGCGCCGTTCATGGCGGCGGATGACTGGCTCGGGGCGTATGGCGATTTTGCGACGCTGGAGCAGGTGTTCAACGGCATTGCACGGCGGCTGTCGCGGCCGGAGGGGATGAGCGGGGTGATGCCGGAGCTAGAGCGCTTGTATGAGCCGTTGCTGGCGGACTTTCGTGAGTTCTATCCACAGTTGCAGGCGTTTGCGGCGGTGGGGCGGGTGTCGGGCACTTAGTCAAGTACTGCCTGCCCCGGCCGCTTCGCGGATACAGGCAGCCCAAGACAATCAGGCAGCCCGCGCCTGCCGCCGTGGCACCCCCTCTGCCTCTTCAACCCCGAACAACGCCCCATTAATGGCTTGCTGCGCCTGCAAGGCCAGTACCGCTCGCTCTTTCTGCGCGCTGGCAATCGGTTGCAGCAGGTGAATGCACACCTCGCCACGCGGCTGGGCAAACAGCCGCAGCAGGTGTGACACCAGGTCATCATCGCCAATGAAAGGCGCAATCGGGTCGATCACGCCATCGCGCAAGTACTGGATCGCCACGGGTTGAACTGCCACGCCCTGGTCGATGGCGCCTGCGAGCAACCGGCCGTGGAACGTTCGCAGGCCATGGCCGTTGGTGGTAGTACCCTCCGGGAAGATCAACAGTGGCCGGGCTTCGCCCAGTTGCGTGCTGATCTGCTCGCGCAGACGCTGGCTGTCGCCACCGCCGCGGCGGATGAACAGCGTGCCGGCTTTCTCTGCAAGCCAGCCGGCCACCGGCCAGTGACGGACTTCGGCCTTGGACAGGAATGACAGCGGCTGCAGCATGCCGAGCAGTGGGATGTCGGCCCAGGAAACGTGGTTGCTGACCCACAACATCGGCCGCTGCGGCAGTTGGCCGATTACCCGCACCTCGAACGGCAAGGCGGCTACCAGGCGCTTCATGAACAGGCAGCTCCAACGTTGCCGGCGCTCGATGGAGGCCTCCAGGCCAAGGCGTTCGCCAAGCGCGATCACGCTGGCCATCAGCATGCCCAGCAGCAGGACCAGAAACAGCCGTGTCAGGCGGGCCAGTACCCGCAGCTTGGGCATCAGACCGCCGCCTTGAAGTGGCGGGCGTAGCGCGGGCAGAGGTCGTCGCGCTTGAGCAGGATGAACACGTCGGCAACCTGGAAGTCTTCGTCCCAGCATGGCTCGCCGCAAATCTTCGCGCCCAGGCGCATATAGGCCTTGAGCAGCGGTGGCATTTCGGCGATGACGTTGCTGGGCAGGGCCAGGCTTGGCAGGGGTTTTTTCGGCTCGGCCCGCAGGTGCTCGGTGCATAGGTAACGCTCGCGCAGGCGCTGCATGACCGCATGGGCCTGCACGCCACCGTCCTGCATGGGGATGCTGGCGCAGCCCATCAGGTAGCTGTAGCGCCCTTCGTTGAGCACTTCGGCGAGCTCGCCCCAGAGCACGGCGATGGTGCCGCCGTTACGGTAGTCGGCGGCCACGCAGGTGCGCCCCAGCTCCAGGATCGGCCCTTGCAACTGCACCAGGCCGTGCAGGCTGAACTCTTCTTCGCTGTAGAAACGGCCCAGGCTGCTGGCCGCCTGGTGGTCGAGCAACCGGGTGGTGGCTACCAGCTCGCCGGTGCTCAGGTCGCGCACACCGATATGGCGGCAGTGCGGGTCGTAGTCGTCCATGTCCAGGCCGTGTTCGGCACCTTTGAGCTTGGCCTTGAATTCTGCACTGAACACTTTGTAGCGCAGGGCCTGGGCTTCCTGCAGGGCCGTGGCGCCGACCAGGCGTTCGGCTTGCAGACGGCGTGCAGTGCTGGTGTCGCCAGCGTGAGCGATCCGAGTCATTACGAGTCTCCATAAGCCAGCCATGAAGGGTTGCGGCCGGTCGGCTTTGTTGTGCAAAGTCAGCCTAGGTAGACGGGGTGTCACCCCTGTGAATCTTTGGTGATGCTTGCGTGACACCCTCCCACACGCCCCAGCAAGGAGCATCCTGCGATGGCTTGGCTACAACGACTCAACGACCCGCTGCGCCTCCCCATGGCCGGCACCCTGGGTGAAACCTACGCCGCGCTGCTTGAGCGCCTTGGCCAGGTAGCCCCGTTCGAACTGGCGGTGCTTGGCGGGCGCGCCATGCCCACGCCGGGCCTGGCGTTTCTGGTCGGCTACCAGGCCGCCTTGCGGGTGCTCTGGCCCAGTGCGCCAGCCAGCCTCGGCGCACTGTGCGCGACCGAACGGCGCAGCGTGCGGCCGGCAGACATGCGCACCCGCCTCGACGGTTTGCGCCTTGGCGGCAGCAAGGATTTCGTCACCGCCGGCCTTGAGGCGGAGTGGCTGCTGGTGGCCGCGCGCAGCGAAGCGCCAGGCGAGGCGCCGCGGCTGAACCTGGCGGTGGTGTACCCGGGTGAGCCGGGCGTGACGCTGGAAGCGTTGCCGACCTTGCCGCTGATGCCCGAAGTCGGCCATGGCCGCCTGCACCTGGAGCAGGCGGCTTGCGAGTTGCTGGCAGGCGATGGCTGGGATGCCTACGTCAAACCGTTCCGCTCGCTGGAGGACCTGTACGTGCTCGCCGCGTTGACGGCCTGGCTGTATGGCGTCGGCCAGGAATGTGCGTGGCCACAAGCGTTGCGCCTGCGTTTGCTGAGCGTGCTGGCCGGCTGTGCCGAGGGGAGCCGCCAGTGTGCCGACAGTGTCGGTTGCCATTTGCTGCTGGCGGGGTTGTTTGGCCAGTTCCAGGCGCTGCGCGCCGACATCGATGAGGCGTTGCTGGCGGGGCCCGCGCAGTGGGCGCAGCTCTGGCAGCGTGATCAGGGGGTGTTGGCGTTGGCGGCGGCAGCGCGGGAGAAACGTTTGGCCAAGGCCTGGGCGGCTGCGGGATTGTCATGAAGGGCAGGCAGACTCGGTGAACCATTGAATGCTGGGGCCGCAAAGCGGCCCCATGGCGCCGAGGCCCAAGTGCTCGATACCCTGAAAGCCCTACTGGCAACCCTCAGCCTGGCAGTGGCCCCAGCCTGGGCCGAAGACTGGCCGGCCCCCGACTGGCAAACCGACCCCACCCCCATCGACTGGCAAGCCGTCGACGCCTATGCCTTCCCCCCTGACGGCAGCCTGCGCACCGACGCCCTGCTGATCATCCGCGACGGCCGCATCCTGCATGAACGCTACGCCGCGCCCACCACCGCCAGCACCGCGCACCTTACCTGGTCGGTGAGCAAGAGCGTGCTGGCCACGCTACTGGGCGTGGCCCAAGGCGAAGGGCGTTTCCAGCTGCAGGACCCGGTAGCCCGCTTCTACCCCCCGATGCAGGCACACCCAGAGGTGCGCCTGGGAGACCTGCTGCACTGGGCCAGCGGCCTGGCCTGGCAGGAAGACTACGAATACGCACCGTTGCACTCCTCGGTGGTGGCCATGCTCTACACCCGTGGTCGTGAGGACATGGCGGCCTATACCGCAGCGCGGCCTGCGGCGCAGCTACCGGGGCAGCGCTTTCTCTACTCCAGCGGCGACAGCAACCTGTTGGCAGCGGCCCTGCGCGGCCTGCTCGATGCCGGGCAGTATGCCGACTACCCGTGGCAGGCGCTGTTCACGCCGCTGGGCATCAACAGCGCGGTGTGGGAGCGCGATGGCGCGGGGAGCTATGTCGGGTCTTCGTACCTGTACCTCACTGCCCGTGACCTGGCGCGCATCGGCCTGCTGATGCAGCGCGACGGGCGCTGGCGCGAACGCCAACTGGTGCCTGCGACATGGGTGGCGTTCAACCGCACGCCGTTTGCCCAGGCCGAGGCTGTACCCGGCGAGGCCAACCCAGGCGGCCACTGGTGGCTCAACAGCGCGTCGTCAGGCGGGGCTCGCCCCTGGCCGCATGTGCCGGCTGACACCTACGCCGCGCTCGGCCATTGGGGCCAGGCGCTGTACGTGTTGCCGACGCAGAAGCTGGTGATCGTTCGCTATGCCGATGACCGAGGCGACAGTTACCAGCATGAGCAACTGCTCGAACGGGTACTGGCGGCGCTGGCCGGGGAGGGCGCATGAGGCGGGTGCTGCTGGTGCTGTTGGCACTGCTTGGCGTGTCGTTGGGATGGAGCGGTTGGCAGGCACGTCAGGCGTTGGCGGACTTCCCGGGCATTCTTTCGGCCTACTCGGCCAAGGAGTACTGCTCATGCCGCTTCGTCATGGAGTTTGACCCGGCGTATTGCCGGGGGTACGTGAAACAATGGCTGCCCCTTGGCCAGCTGGCGGAAAACAGCGCGCAGCGCCTGGTCACGGCCGAGGGCCTGGGCCGGCGTAACCAGGCCGCATGGCAGGGCGCACGCGTGGGCTGCCGCTTGCTGCCATGATGGCGGGCGGGTAAGGTTGCGGTCTTGTTTCACGAGATCTGTCATGTTCAAGTTGCCCCGCCTGCTGCCCGCCTTGTTGCTGGCTCTATGCCTGCCCGCCCACGCCAACTGGCACCTCGATGGCGAGTCATCGCGCCTGTCGTTCATCACCGGCAAGAACGGTGATACCGCCGAAGTCCATCGTTTCCTGGTGCTGCATGGCACGGTAGACCGCAAGGGCGCGGCCGGCCTGCGCATCGAGATGGACTCGGTGAGCAGCGGCATCCCCTTGCGTGACGAACGCATGCGCGACGGCCTGTTCGATGTCGAGCGTTTTGCCGAGGCGACGGTGAAGGCGCAACTGGACCTGCGCCCGATCAACGACCTGGCCAGCGGTGCGCAAATCGAACTGCGCCTGCCGCTGACCGTTACCGTGCATGGCCAATCCCACCGCTACAACGCCTTGCTGCTGGCCACGCGGCTGGACGAGCGACGCTTCCAGGTGGTGACCCTGGAGCCCCTGGTACTGCGCGCCGAGGATTTCGGCCTGATGCCGGGGCTGGAGAGCCTGCGCAAGTTTGCCGGGCTCAAGTCCATCAACCCATCGGTACCGGTCAATGCGGTGCTGATCTTCACCGCCCGCTGACATGCCGGGGCCGGTCTTCCCCTGGCGGGATGGCAACCAGTTCGAACTGCTGATCGACGGCCCCGAATTCTTCCCTCGCATGCTTGAGGCGATCACGCGCGCCGAGTTCCAGGTCGACCTCGAACTGTATCTGGTCGAGGCTGGCGCCTGCGCCGAAGCGGTCGTCGCAGCGCTGGAGCAGGCCGCAAGGCGCGGTGTGCGGGTGCGCTGCCTGTTCGATGACTATGGCTCGCTGGCCTTCAACAGTGCCCTGCGCCAGCGGCTGCTGGAAGCAGGCGTGTACCTGCGCTGGTACAACCGCCTGCGCTGGAAGCGTGGCTTGCGCAACCTGTATCGCGATCACCGCAAGCTGCTGTTGGTGGACGAGCGCTGGGCAGTGGTGGGGGGCACGGGCGTCACCGACGAGTTCTGGACGCCGGCCAGCGCTACCAGCGAATGGCACGAGGTAATGGTGCAGATGCAGGGGCCGGTGGTCAGCGACTGGCAGTTGTTGTTCGACCGCCAATGGCACGCCAACAACCGGCGCACCGCCTGGCGCCCAGCCGAAGGTTTCGGCCTGCCGCGCCTGCCCAAGGTGCCTGCGCAGGGGCAAGGCATGGGCCGGGTAGCCTATGCCGACGCCCGTCAGCATCAGGACATCCTGCATTCGCTGGTGCGCGCGCTCAACAGCGGCAAGCAGCGGGTGTGGCTGGCGACGCCTTATTTCTTGCCGACCTGGAGTGTGCGCCGCTCGTTGCGACGCGCGGCCAGCAAGGGCCTGGACGTGCGCCTGCTGCTGACCGGGCCGCGCACCGATCACCCCTCGGTGCGCTATGCCGGGCATCGTTACTACCCGCGCCTGCTGCGCGCCGGGGTGAAGATTTTCGAGTACCAGCCGTGTTTCCTGCACTTGAAGATGGCCGTGGTGGACGACTGGGTGAGCGTTGGTTCGTGCAACTTCGACCACTGGAACCTGCGTTTCAACCTTGAGGCCAATATCGAGGCCCTGGACCCGCCGCTGACCGCTGCCGTGGTGGCCAGTTTCGAGCGTGACTTCGCTTTGAGCGAAGAAGTCGACCTCGACCACTGGAACGCCAGGCCGCTGTGGCGACGGGTGAAGCAGCGGGTATGGGGTTGGCTCGACCGTCTGGTGGTCAACCTGCTCGACCGGCGTGACTGAGAGCGACTATCGTGCAGTGACTGTTCACAAGCAATGGAAGGAGTGGATGCGATGACGGCGAAGAAAATTCTCATGCTGGTTGGCGACTACGTCGAGGATTACGAAGCGATGGTGCCGTTCCAGGCCCTGAGCATGGTTGGCCATACGGTGCACGCTGTCTGCCCCGAGAAGCTTGCGGGCCAGACCGTGCGCACCGCGATCCATGATTTCGAGGGTGAGCAGACTTACAGCGAAAAGCCGGGGCACAACTTTGCCCTGAACTATGACTTTGTGCGGGTGCGTGCCGAAAGCTATGACGCCTTGCTGATCCCCGGTGGCCGTGCCCCGGAATACTTGCGCCTGGATGAGCGGGTGCTGGAGCTGGTCAAGGCGTTCGACCAGGCGGGCAAACCGATTGCGGCGGTGTGCCATGGCGCGCAGTTGCTGGCAGCGGCGGGTGTGCTGGAAGGGCGCGAATGCAGTGCCTACCCTGCCTGTGCGCTGGAGGTGCGTTTGGCGGGCGGGACGTTCATCGATATCGCGGTGGACCAGGCGCATGTGGAAGGCAACCTGGTGACCGCGCCGGCATGGCCTGCCCACCCGGCCTGGCTGGCGGCTTTCCTCAAGGTGCTAGGTACACGTATCACCTGATCTGCAAGGCCGCTTGTACAAAAAGCGCATGCAGATTCAGCCGACCTGCTCGACCCAGTCATTGAGGTTGTAGTAGTTGGTCACCCGGGCAATCTTGCCGCAGTGGATATAGAAGAACGCACCCGCCGACAGCACATAGGTCTGCCCGTTGGCCGCGGGCAGGCCTTCGTCATCGGCGATGTACTCGCCATGCACGGTGAACTCCGCGGCCGCGCGGCTGCCGTCGGCATTCTGCATGACCACGATATCGGCCAGGCGCTCGCGGTAGCAGCGGTTCATCTTGTCCATGAACGCGGCAAACCTGGCCTTGCCCATCTGCCGCTCGCCCTGGTTGATGTCGTGGATCACATCTTCGTTCAGCAGTGCGAGAAAGCCGGGCATGTCACCGGCATTGAAGGCGGCGTAGTAGGCATTTACCAGTTCGGTAGCGGTCATGGAACAATTCCTGTCGTGTTGGGAAAAGGCGGTGCGTTGGTTCGGATGATAGGGTTTCCCCTCAAGCCCGGCTTAGCCGAGCGCGTCATCCACATCGACAAAACGACCGCCAAGCATGGAAATCCGCCTGTTGCACGGCGCCGCTATCGCGCCTTACATCGATGACCTCGCTCGCCTGCGCCTGACCGTGTTCCGCGAGTTTCCCTACCTTTACGACGGTACGCCGGAGTACGAGGCCGACTATTTATCTACGTACGCCCGCTCCGGGCGCAGCCTGGTAGTACTGGCGCTGGACGCCGGCCGGGTGGTGGGTGCCGCCACCAGCCTGCCGCTGGTGGACGTTGCCGCCGAGTTCCAGCAGCCGTTCCTGGCCCAGGGGCGTGACCCGGCCAGCGTGTACTACTTCGGTGAGTCGGTGGTGCTGCCGGAGTACCGTGGCCAAGGGCTGGGGGTGCGTTTTTTCATCGAGCGCGAGTCCTACGCCCACAAACTCGCCGAGTTCGATTATTGCGCCTTCTGTGCCGTGGAACGGCCCGGCGTACACCCGCTGCGCCCCGCGCACTACAAGCCCTTGCAGGGGTTCTGGCGCAATCGTGGGTTCCTGCACGACCCCTCGTTGCGCACCCACTATGCCTGGCGCGACCTGGATGAACAGGAATCGTCTGAAAAGATCATGTCGTTCTGGCTCAAGGAACTGCCGATATGATCCGCCTCGCGGCCTGCCAGTACGCCATCGAGCTGCACAAGACCTGGGATGCCTACGTCGATCATCTGCAGGGCCTGTGCGCCGAAGCGTCCGAGGCCGGCGCTCAGCTGCTGCTGTTGCCGGAATACGCGGGCCTGGTACTCAGTGGGCTGTTACCTGCGCAGCAGCGTGGCGACTTGCAGGCTTCTATCGCCGGTATCCAGCCCTTGATCGAACCCTGGAAAGCGCTGTGCGAGCGCATTGCGCGGCGCTGGGGCATTTATCTTCAGCCCGGCAGCCTGCCGGTACAGGACAGCGATGGCCGCTATCGCAACCGTGCCTGGCTGTTTGGCCCCGAGGGTGAACTGGGGCATCAGGACAAGTTGATGATGACCCGCTTCGAGCGGGAGCAGTGGGGTATTGCGCCGGGCGAGGGCCTGAAAGTGTTCGACACTGAACTGGGGCGCCTGGGCATTCTGATCTGTTACGACAACGAATTCCCGATGCTGGCACGGCGCCTGGCAGAAGGGGGCGCCGACCTGATTCTGGCACCGAGCTGCACCGATACCGAAGCCGGTTACCACCGGGTGCGCATTGGTGCCCAGGCGCGGGCCCTGGAAAACCAGATTGCAGTGTTGCAGAGCCCCACGGTGGGGTTGGCCCCGTGGTCGCAGGCGCTGGATGAGAACATTGGGCGGGCCGGGTTGTTTGTGCCGCCGGACCATGGCATGCCGAAGGACGGTGTAGTGGCCCTGAGTACCGAGCTTGACCCGGCCGGCAGCCGGTGGCTGATCTGTAATGTGGACCTTGCGGCGGTGCGGCGGGTAAGGGAGCAGGGGCAGGTGTTTACCCGGCGCGACTGGCCAGAGCAGTTCGAGCGCAGCCTGTAAATGAAAACGCCAGAT
>NZ_JANIAG010000145.1:0-14342 GCF_028682155.1 Pseudomonas sp. 39004 | reverse complement strand
AAGCTTAGCTCAAATGGAATATTTATTTTTGAGACAGGACACTAGGTGGCGCTCGTCCTAATAGGCGCCACTCTAAGGAGAACATGGTGAAATTTATAAATTCATACCCCACCTCTGCGGTGTTCTCGTAGAAACCTCCTACAGCTCAACAGAAAAACGGCTACATCACTCTCAGATCCCCAATGGAAGAAGTTGCGCTAGGATAAAAACCGAAAGAACAGCCACCCTTTTACCTACGGAGATAATCCGGCATGACTGCGCACCTTCCTGACTGCATCGTCAGAAAACTATCTGGGCAAATATTTTGTAACTTCGACCAGTTCTCTCAAGCGTTCTGGATGGCAATCGCAGAAGACCCGATTTACTCTCAGCAGTTCATCCCCTCCCAGCTCAACCGCATCAAGCAGGGCTGGCCACCCCGCGCACCCTTCCGTGACACAGCCAAAGGCCTGCGCTCCTATCAGCTCTGCCACTTAGACCCACCCGTGCTTGGCGGCCTGATGTATGACGCCGACAACCTGCGCATCATGAGTGCGATGCAGTACGCACTGTCTTCGGAGGTGGCGTGGTGATCGGCCAGAAACACTGCCTCGCGGACTACACCTACTCTGAATTCGAAGCCCTGGTGGAGGAACTACTGCAAGCCGCAGGAACCTCAGCCTGGCAAGATCGCCTACTGGAGCATTTTATCGATCTTGTCGCACACCCCGACGGCTCGGACCTGATCTATTACTCGGAAAGTGAGAAGGAAGGCCGGGCTACCCAGGTAATTGCACGTATCATGGCATGGCGAAAAACAAACGGGCTTCCTTTACTCAAGGATGTGCCAGCCTGGCCAGGGTGTTGACGATCAACCGGTACGCCTTTCTCAGCTTAACGGGACTTCGCTGCACCAACTCAAAGCCGCTCGCATCTTGAATGTCTTGTTCACAGGTCGCTCAACCCAGGTGGAAGCACGAGCTATCAACCTCTCATGCAGGCGCTGCTGTCTAACGGTGAAACGGCCGTTGAATTTCTGGACAGCCTAGGTGTAGTGCTGGAGTAAACGTCCAAGAAGCCTTGTAGACAGCCCCGGCTTTCACTGCCCCGCCGTCAAGGCATTCACATAGTCACGCGTGATGATCCTCAGGGCCGCACTGTCATCCAACAACTCGAACCGTGGCACTTCATTGCTTGGCTCCCCTGGGTCTGAGTAATCCATTTTGCCGACCAGGTGCTGAACCAGAAAATTCATGGCTTCAAGGTCGGCAGGGTCTACCTCTAGCGCTTTGATCAGCCTTGCAACAACTGCCCGTGGCTTGTTATTGGCAAACTGAAACGATGGGTAGAATTTTCTGCGGTTACCGGAATTTGTGTACGCGAGCAGGTTTCCAGCTTTTGTCTTCTGGCTCAGTGCCTGCTTTGTAATGCCCAGTATTTCGCAGGCTGCCTTGGCATCCAGTAACTCGCAACGGCCGTCGACCCGCTCGAACGCACGCGCTTTCATCCTGGACACGGCTTCCTGGTTGCGCGTTGCGATACTGCGTTTAGTCTCAACCTCTACCTTGGCAAGCGCCGCGAATGCTTTATCGTCCGCAAGGGCCACGGCTTTCAGCACCACCGCTTCCGAAGCACGAGCAAGGTGCTCCTCAAAGCGCTCACGCAATGCGGCCTTGGCAGCTTCGATACGACCGATTACCGGATGGAGTACTTCGTGTGTGGTTGTAATCATAGGGCCTCCTCAGGGCCTTGATCGCCCCTGTGCCAACAGACCAGACGTGCCCTTAAAAACTGTCAACTTGTCAACTTGTCTATCCGTCAAGTCGCTAACGGATCGCCGTGCGTGTTCTGTAATCACAGCCATAAAAAAACCCCGCCGAAGCGGGGTTTCTCATGCAGCCTCAGCGCTTAGATAGCACCACGCTGACGCAGCACATCCAGCACCTGCTTCACGCCTTCATCGACGCTGGTAGCCTGGGTATCAATCACCAGGTCGGCATCCAGCGGTACATCGAACGGGAAGCTCTCGCCCGGGATGTTGTCGCCACCGGCGGCATACAAGCCCTGCGGGTCGCGCTCGCGGCAGGCGGTAGGCGAAGCCTGGACGTAAACGGTCACCAGGCGCTCTTTGCCGATCAGCGCCTTGGCCTGTTCGCGGCCTTCGGCATCCGGGGCAACGAACGCAGCCAGGGTCAGCATGCCGGCTTCGTTGAACTGGCGCGCCACATGGGCGGCGCGGCGCCAGTTTTCGGTACGGCCGGCGCGGTCCTGTGGCAGGCCCTTGTTCAGGTCGTGGCGCAGGTTCTGGCCATCGAGCACGTAAACAGCACGGCCCATGTCGAACAGCTTGCGCTCCACGGCATAAGCCAAGGTGCTCTTGCCAGCGCCGGACAAGCCGCTGAACAGCACGGTGGCCGGCTGCTGGCCGAAGCGCAGGGCGCGCTCTTCGGTGGAAACGTGGGCCTGCTTGCCGTGCTGGCCGGTGCTGCCGTGTGGCAGTACTGGCGGCGCGATGATCATGCCGGCGCCGACGGTGCCGTTGGTCAGGCGGTCGATGACGATGAACGCACCGGTGGTGCGGTTGCTGTCATAGCCGTCCAGCGCGATGGCGCTGTCCAGGGACACCTTGACCCGACCGATCTCGTTCAGTTGCAGCGCACTGGCAGCGTCTTTTTCGAGGGTGTTCACATCGACCTTGTGGGTGATGCTGGCGATCGAGCCCGGCACATAGCTGGTGGCGCGCTTGATGTCGTATTTCTTGCCCGGGAGCATCGGCTCTTCAGCCATCCACACCAGCATCGCGTCAAATTGGTCGGTTACCGGCGGCACATTGTCGGCATGCACCAGCAGGTCGCCACGGGAGATGTCGATCTCGTCTTCCATGGTCAGGGTCACGGCCTGGCCTGGGCCGGCGTTTTCCAGCTCACCTTCGTAGGTGACGATGGACTTGACCCGGCTGCTCTTGCCCGACGGCAGCACGACAATTTCATCACCCTTGTGCACCACGCCGCTGGCGAGGGTGCCGGCGAAACCGCGGAAGTTCAGGTTAGGGCGGTTGACGTACTGCACCGGGAAGCGCAAGTCGGTGAAGTTGCGGTCGGCCGCCACTTCCACGGTCTCGAGGATTTCCATCAGCGCAGGGCCGGTGTACCACGGCGAACGCTCGCTGCGGTTGACCACGTTGTCGCCCTTGAGCGCCGACATCGGCACGAAGTGCAGGCTGCTCGGCGTCAGGTTGATAGCATCGGCGAACTTCAGGTAGTCGGCCTTGATTTCTTCGAAGACGCCCTCGTCGAAACCTTTGAGGTCCATCTTGTTGACCGCGACGACGATGTGCTTGATGCCCAGCAACGAGGCGATGTAGCTGTGGCGACGGGTCTGGGTCTGCACGCCATAGCGGGCATCGACCAGGATGATCGCCAGGTCACAGGTGGACGCACCGGTGGCCATGTTACGGGTGTACTGCTCGTGGCCCGGGGTGTCGGCAATGATGAACTTGCGCTTGGCGGTGGAGAAGTAGCGGTAGGCGACATCGATGGTGATGCCCTGCTCGCGCTCGGCCTGCAGGCCGTCGACCAGCAGCGCCAGGTCGACTTCTTCGCCGGTGGTGCCGGACTTCTTCGAATCACGGGTGATGGCTTCGAGGTGGTCCTCGTAGATCATCTTCGAGTCGTGCAGCAGGCGCCCGATCAGGGTGCTCTTGCCGTCGTCGACGTTGCCGCAGGTCAGGAAACGCAGCAGTTCCTTGCGCTCGTGCTGGGCCAGGTAGGCGAGGATGTCCTCGCTGATCAGATCAGATTGGTGACTCATTGCATTCAAGCTCCAAGCTGTAAGCTTCAAGCAGCAAGCTTGTCGGCGTACAGCTAGTTAGAAATTTTGTTGATCAACCCTGCAAGCATTCTGGAGAGCTCACGGGTTTCAGTAATCCAGTCGTTGGCCAATTCAGAAGGCAAGTAACCAATTTCACCGGCAATTATCAGTTGAGCCCGCAACTCTGCGCAGGACGCCTTCGCCACGCTTAGGAACCACGTCTTCTCCCGCGGCCCTCTGCGCTCCATCCCTTCGGCAATGTTGGAAGGGACTGAAACCGCTGCACGGGTGATGTGAGATCTGAATCCAAAATCCCGGCAGTCGGCAAATGCCTGATACATCACAACGGCTAAATTTTTACTTCTCTGCCAAACCAGCAACTTCTCAAAATCCACTGCAGACACTCCCTGTGCGCCCGCAGTGCAGGCGGCAGTCCACAAAAATCAGAAGCTACTCGTTCTGCTTCTGTCTTGCAGCTTGCCGCTTGTAACTTGAAGCTTAGAAATAGCCTTGGCGTTTCTTGTCTTCCATGGAGCCGGCGCCATCGTGGTCGATGACACGGCCCTGGCGTTCGGACGTACGGGTCAGGAGCATTTCCTGAATGATGTCCGTCAGGGTCTCGGCTTCCGACTCGACAGCGCCCGTCAACGGGTAGCAACCGAGGGTACGGAAACGCACCTTCTTCTTGACGATGCGGGCTTTCTCTTCCTCGGAGAGGTGCTCGAGAATGCGCTCGTCGTCGATCATGATCAGGGTGCCATTCTTCTCGATCACTTCACGCTCGGCGGCGAAGTACAGCGGCACGATCGGGATGCCTTCGAGGTAGATGTACTGCCAGATGTCCAGCTCGGTCCAGTTCGACAGCGGGAAGACGCGGATCGACTCGCCCTTGTTGACCTTGCCGTTGTACACGTTCCACAGCTCGGGGCGCTGGTTTTTCGGGTCCCAGCGGTGCTTGCTGTCACGGAACGAGTAGACGCGCTCCTTGGCCCGGGACTTTTCTTCGTCACGGCGGGCACCACCGAAGGCGGCGTCGAAACCATGCTTGTCCAGCGCCTGCTTGAGGCCTTGGGTTTTCATGATGTCGGTGTGCTTGGAGCTGCCATGGGTGAAGGGGTTGATGCCCTGCGCCACACCCTCGGGGTTGACGTGGGTGATCAGTTCCAGGCCCATTTCCTCGACCATCTTGTCGCGGAAGCTGTACATCTCCTGGAATTTCCACTGGGTGTCGACGTGCATCACCGGGAACGGCAGCTTGCCCGGGAAGAAGGCCTTGCGCGCCAGGTGCAGCATCACGGCGGAATCCTTGCCGATCGAGTACAGCATCACCGGGTTGTCGAACTCGGCGGCCACCTCGCGGATGATGTGGATGCTCTCCGCCTCCAGCTGTTTCAAGTGCGTCAGTTTGTCGACCATGGCTACTCACGAAAAACGATCTTATGGACGGCCTGCGGGCCGTGTTCGAGCGAGCCACTTTATCACAGCGGCTGCTTCTATTTAGGAGGCGGGCTAGATCGAAACAATCTAACGATATGACTGGGGGTTTGGGGAAAATGGGGCCGCTTTGCGGCCCTTCGCGGGCAAGACCGCTTAGATAGGGTTGGGGCAATCGATGAACAGGTGTTCTACGGCAAACCGCCGTGCCAGGTAATCGCCCAGTGCCTGTACGCCATAGCGCTCGGTGGCATGGTGCCCGGCGGCAATGAAGCTGATGCCGTTTTCGCGGGCACTGTGGTAGGTCTGCTCCGACGCTTCGCCACTGATGAACAGGTCGACACCGGCGGCAATCGCAGTATCGATATAGCCCTGCCCGCCCCCCGTGCACCAACCGACCCGGCGAATCATCTGCTCGCCTTCGACCAGCAACGGCTCGCGCCCCATCACCTCCTGCACCCGTCGGGCAAAATCGCGCGCCGTGATCGGCTCGGTCAGCGAACCGACCAACCCGACCACTTTCGGGTTTTCAGGGTCCAGCGGCCCCTCCACGGTAATGTCCAGCTGGCGCGCCAACTGCACGTTGTTGCCCACCTCCGGGTGCACGTCCAGCGGCAGGTGAAACGCCAGCAGGCTGATGTCGTGCTTGAGCAGGGTCTTCAGGCGCCGCTGCTTGATACCCGTGATGCAAGGGTTCTCGCCCTTCCAGAAGTAACCATGGTGAACCAGCACCAGGTCAGCCTCGGCCTCGACGGCGGCATCCAGCAACGCCTGGCTGGCCGTGACGCCGCTGACGATGCGGCTGACCTGCGGGCGGCCCTCGACCTGCAGCCCGTTGGGGCAATAATCCTGGATCTTCGCGCTGCCCAGGTAGCGCTCGGCTTCCTCGACCAGGGTGTTCAGAGCGACGGCCATGAAAATCTCCTCGAAATCTGCGTTTTTGCCGGGTTCAACACCCGTATACTGGCCGCCATTATGAGCCGTCGCCGGCCTTGGGGAAACCGGCGGCAGCCGCTTGCGGGCAGGCCAGACAAGCCATCGCCGATCAGCGGTTTCAGGTGTATGATCGCGCGCGCTCGCGCCCCGTGGCGCGGCTACTTGGCTCCCGCCCTACTCCCAGGATTCGTTCATGTTCAAGGCTCTGCGTTACTTTGGCTGGCCCCTGCTCACCGGTGTGCTGATCGCCATGCTGATCATCCAGCGCTTCCCGCAATGGGTCGGCCTGCCAAGCCAGGACGTCAACCTGCAGCAAGCACCGCAGACCTCGCGGATCATGCAGGGCCCGGTGTCGTACGCCGACGCTGTGACCCTGGCCGCGCCGGCGGTGGTCAACCTGTACACCACCAAGGTGGTGAACAAGAGCGCCCACCCGCTGTTCGAAGACCCGCAGTTCCGCCGTTTCTTCGGCGACAACCTGCCCAAGCAGAAGCGCTGGGAATCGAGCCTGGGTTCGGCGGTGATCATGAGCCCCGAGGGCTACCTGCTGACCAACAACCACGTCACCAGTGGCGCCGACCAGATCGTGGTGGCGCTCAAGGATGGCCGCGAGACCTTGGCCCGGGTGATCGGCAGCGACCCGGAAACCGACCTTGCGGTGCTGAAGATCGACCTCAAAAGCCTGCCGGCCATCACCATAGGCCGCTCCGACAACATCCACATCGGCGACGTGTCGCTCGCCATCGGCAACCCCTTTGGCGTCGGCCAGACCGTGACCATGGGCATCATCAGCGCCACCGGCCGCAACCAGCTGGGCCTGAACAACTACGAAGACTTCATCCAGACCGACGCGGCGATCAACCCCGGCAACTCCGGTGGCGCACTGGTCGATGCCAACGGCAACCTGATCGGCATCAACACGGCCATTTTCTCCAAGTCCGGTGGCTCCCAGGGCATCGGCTTCGCCATCCCGGTGAAACTAGCATTGGAGGTGATGAAGTCGATCGTCGAGCACGGCCAGGTGATTCGTGGCTGGCTGGGCATCGAAGTGCAGCCGCTGAGCCAGGAGCTGGCCGAATCGTTCGGCATGCAGGACCGGCCGGGTATCGTCGTGGCGGGGATCTTCCGCGAAGGGCCGGCGCAAAAAGCCGGTTTGCAGTTGGGTGACGTGATCATGAGCATCAACGGCGAGCCGGCCGGTGACGGGCGCAAGTCGATGAACCAGGTGGCGCGGATCAAGCCCAATGAGAAGATCACCATCGAGGTGATGCGCAACGGGCAGCAACTGAAGCTGATTGCCGAGGTGGGGCTGCGGCCGCCGCCTGCGCCGGCTGCCAATCCGGAAGAGAAGTAAAGCTGCATGGAGCCGCCCCGGTGGGGCGGCCCCCTGGTTTCATCAATGCAGGATCTGGCTCAGGAACAACTTGGTCCGGTCACTGCGCGGCCGGTCGAAGAACTCATCCGGGGCCGCCTGCTCCACGATTTCCCCCTTGTCCATGAAGATCACCCGGTTCGCCACGGTGCGGGCAAAGCCCATCTCGTGGGTCACGCACAGCATGGTCATGCCATCCTCGGCCAGGCCCACCATGGTATCGAGCACTTCCTTGACCATCTCCGGGTCCAGCGCCGAAGTCGGCTCGTCGAACAGCATGATCTTCGGCTTCATGCACAGCGCCCGGGCAATCGCCACGCGCTGCTGCTGCCCGCCAGACAACTGCCCCGGGTACTTGTGCGCCTGCTCCGGAATACGCACCCGCTCCAGATAATGCATGGCGATTTCCTCGGCCTTGCGCCGTGGCATCTTGCGCACCCACATCGGCGCCAGCGTGCAGTTCTCCAGGATGCTCAGGTGCGGGAACAGGTTGAAGTGCTGGAACACCATGCCCACCTCACGGCGGATCGCCTCGATCTGCTTGAGGTCGTTGGTCAGCTCGACGCCATCGACGACGATGCGCCCCTGCTGATGTTCCTCCAGGCGGTTGAGGCAACGAATGGTCGTCGACTTGCCCGACCCGGACGGCCCGCACAGAACGATGCGCTCGCCTTGGCGCACATTCAGGTTGATGTCCTTGAGCACGTGGAACTGGCCGTACCATTTGTTCACACCCTGCATCTGGATGATGCCTTCGGGGCCAGCAGGCTGCTTGATCGCTTCACTCATTTCGAAACTCCTAACGCTTGTGGCCAGTGTCCAGCTTGCGCTCCAGATGCATGGAGTAGCGGGACATACCGAAACAGAAAATCCAGAACACCAGGGCGGCAAACACATAACCCTCGGTCGCCATGCCCAGCCAGGCCGGGTCGGCTGCGGCCTGCTTGACGCTGTTGAGCAGGTCGAACAGGCCGATGATGATCACCAGGCTGGTGTCCTTGAACAGGGCGATGAAGGTGTTGACGATGCCGGGGATCACCAGCTTCAGCGCCTGGGGCAAAATCACCAGCCCCATCGCACGCCAGTAGCCCAGGCCCATGGCCGCAGCCGCTTCGTATTGCCCCTTGGGGATGGCCTGCAGGCCGCCACGCACCACCTCGGCGATGTACGCCGACTGGAACAGGATCACGCCGATCATCGCCCGCAGCAGCTTGTCGAAGCTCATGCCCTCAGGCAGGAACAGCGGCAGCATCACCGACGACATGAACAGCACGGTGATCAACGGTACGCCGCGCCAGAACTCGATGAAGGTCACGCACACCACCTTCACCGCCGGCATCCTGGAGCGCCGCCCCAATGCCAGCAAAATGCCCAGCGGCAACGCACCGACGATACCCACCGTGGCGATCACCAAGGTCAGCATCAGCCCGCCCCACTGGCTGGTCGGCACGCTTTCCAGGCCCAGGTAGCCGCCATGCAGCAGCGTGTAGGCAAGGACCGGGTACAGCACCAGGAAGCCCAGGCCATACACGGCCTTGCGCGGGAAGCGCTTGATGAACAGCGGCGCGGCGCCAAGTACCGCCAGCCACACGGTCAGGTCTACGCGCCAGCGCAGTTCCGCCGGGTAGTAGCCGTACATGAACTGGCCGAAGCGCTGCTGGATGAACACCCAGCAGGCGCCCTCCTTGGTGCAATCGGCGCGGGTGGTGCCGACCCAGTTGGCGTCGATCAACGCCCACTGCACCAGCGGCGGCACGATCAGCCACACCAGGTAGACGGCGAACAAGGTCAGCAGGCTGTTGAGCCAGCTGGAGAACAGGTTGGCCCGCATCCATGCGAGCACGCCGACGGTTTTTACCGGTGGCGGCATGTCAGGTTTGAAAACATGAGCATTCACGGGCGTATCCTCACCGCTCGATCAGCGCAATGCGCTTGTTGTACCAGTTCATCAGCAGCGAAATGCTGATGCTGATGGCGAGATAGACACTCATGGTGATGGCAATCACCTCGATGGCCTGGCCGGTCTGATTAAGCACGGTACCGGCGAACAGCGAGACCATCTCCGGGTAGCCGATACCGGCCGCCAGCGACGAGTTCTTCGCCAGGTTCAGGTACTGGCTGGTCAGTGGCGGAATGATCACCCGCAGTGCCTGGGGGATGATCACCTTGCGCAGAGTCGGGCCCTCGCGCAGGCCAAGCGAACGCGCAGCTTCGGTCTGGCCATGGCTGACCGAACGGATGCCCGAGCGCACGATTTCGGCGATGAACGCCGCGGTATAGATGGTCAGCGCCAGGGTCAGGGCCAGCAGTTCGGGAATCAGCACCCAGCCGCCAACGAAGTTGAAACCCTTGAGCTGCGGCACTTCCCAGTGCACCGGGCTGCCGAACAGCAATACGCACAGACCGGGGATGACGACCAGCAGCGCCAGCCCTGCCCAGAACTTGTGGAACGGCTTGCCGGTCTCGTTGAAGCGTTTGTTGGCATAGCGCACCATCGCCACCGTGGCCACGATCGCCAGCCCCAAGGCAACGGTAAACGGCCAGAAGCCCTCGGCCATCGAGGCACCGGGCATGTTCAGCCCGCGGTTGCTGATGAAGAACATGTCGTCGAGGTTGATGCTGCCCCGCGGTCCTGGCAGGGTCAGAAACACCGCGAAGTACCAGAACAGGATCTGCAACAACGGCGGAATGTTGCGGAAGGTCTCCACATACACGGTCGCCAGCTTGTTGATCATCCAGTTGGGTGACAGCCGCGCCACGCCGATGATGAACCCCAGGATCGTCGCCAGGATGACGCCGATGAAGGTGACCAGCAGGGTGTTGAGCAGGCCGATGACGAACACCCGCGCGTAGCTGTCGGACTCCACATAAGGGATCAGGTGCTGAGCGATGCCGAAGCCGGCACTGCGGTCGAGGAAGTCGAAGCCGGAGGTGATGCCCCGGTGCTGCAGGTTGGTTTGCGTGTTGTGAAACAGGTACCAGCCCAGGCCCACCACGAACAGGATCGTGAGTACCTGGAACAGCCACGCGCGCACACGTGGATCACTCAGGGATAGCCCCTTTTGTGCGCCGATTCGATTTTGCATGAAGTGCCCCGGAAAGTAGGGATTCGAACAGCCTGCGACGGCGGAATGCCGCCGCAGGGTGCAACCATCAGCGCACAGGTGGCGCGTACTGGATGCCGCCGTTGTTCCACAGGGCGTTCATGCCACGGTCGATCTTCAGGTCGGTGCTCTGGCCCAGGTTCTTCTCGAACACTTCGCCATAGTTGCCGACTTGCTTGACGATCTGGACTACCCAGTCTTTGGGCAGCTTGAGGTCTTTGCCGTACTCGCCGTCAGCGCCGAGCAGGCGGGCATTGTCCGGGTTCTTGGTGGACTTGGCCTCGGCTTCGACGGTTTTCGAAGTGATACCAGCCTCTTCGGCATTGATCATGGCGAACAGGGTCCACTTGACGATGCTGAACCACTCTTCGTCGCCCTTGCGCACCACCGGGCCCAGCGGTTCCTTGGAGATGGTTTCCGGCAGCACCACGTAGTCGGTCGGCGCGGCCAGCTTGGAGCGCTGGGCGAACAGCTGCGACTTGTCCGAGGTCAGCACGTCGCAACGGCCCGATTCCAGCGACTTGGCGCTTTCGTCGGAGGTGTCGAAGGTGATCGGGGTGTACTTGAGGTTATTGGCGCGGAAGTAGTCGGACACGTTCAGTTCGGTGGTGGTACCGGCCTGGATGCAGATGGTCGCGCCGTCGAGCTCTTTGGCGCTGGATACCCCCAGCTTCTTGTTGACCAGGAAACCGACGCCGTCATAGTAGGTGACACCGGCAAACACCAGGCCCATGCCGGCATCGCGCGAGCTGGTCCAGGTAGTGTTGCGCGACAGCACGTCGACTTCGCCGGACTGCAGTGCGGTGAAGCGTTCCTTGGCGTTGAGCTGGCTGAACTTGACCTTGGTCGCATCGCCGAACACGGCGGCGGCCACGGCGCGGCAGACATCGGCGTCGATACCGACGATCTTGCCTTGCGCATCAGGTACCGAGAAGCCTGGAAGACCGTCGCTCACGCCACACTGGACGAAGCCCTTCTTCTTTACCGCATCAAGCGTGGCGCCGGCCTGGGCGGTAGTCACGGCGCCCAGCGCAGCGGCAGCGGTCAGGACTGCCAGGGTGGTTTTCAACATCTTCATTCACAACCTCCAAATCGCTCTTGTTGTACCGAGCCGGAATTGCACCGCACCCTTTTGAGGCGTATCCGACCCGTGTTGGCTTGTTATTGGGTCAATTGGCGCAATGGGCTGTTCTATGACAGCCTTCGCTTGCAAAGGGTGTTACCGTCACGGCCTGACCCTTGCATCGTATGATTCGTAGCAAAGGGCGTACCACAGTTGGCGGCTAAAGCGTTTAAGCGCACGTCAAGTAGGCAAAGTTGTATCGTTGCGACATTATTTTTCCGACAATCATTTGCAGCGCCTTCTTTTTAAGCACGCCATAACAAGACCCGCACATTTTCGGAGCAGTCATGACCAACCCGCTGATTCTCGAACCGCAGAAAACCGCCGACGCCTGTGTGATCTGGTTGCACGGCCTGGGCGCCGACCGTTACGACTTCCTACCGGTTGCCGAATTCATGCAGGAACGACTGCTCAGCACCCGCTTCATCATGCCCCAGGCCCCCACCCGCCCCGTGACCATCAACGGCGGCTATGCCATGCCCAGCTGGTACGACATCAAGGCCATGACCCCGGCACGTGCCATCGACGAGGCGCAGCTGGAGGAATCGGCCGAGCAGGTCATCGCCCTGATCAAGGCAGAACAGGCCAAGGGCATCAACCTGACGCGGATTTTCCTGGCCGGCTTCTCCCAGGGCGGCGCGGTGGTACTGCACACGGCTTATATAAAGTGGCAAGAAGCCCTGGGCGGCGTGATCGCCCTGTCCACCTATGCCCCGACCTTCTCCGACGCCCATGAACTGAGCGCCTGCCAGCAACGCACCCCGGCCCTGTGCCTGCATGGTGTGCATGACCCAGTGGTGATCCCCTCGATGGGCCGCACCGCGTTCGAGTACCTCAATACCTGGGGTGTCGCCGCCCGCTGGCACGAGTACCCGATGGAACACGAAGTGGTGGTCGAAGAGCTGGGCGACATCCATGACTGGTTGAGCAAGCAGCTGCAATAAGCCTGATCGCCTGTAGTTGTGGGTGTATTCCGCTACGCCGCGTCGGGTTCTTGCTTTACACTGCCCGGCGTACATTCCTTAACCAGTTGATGAGACGATCGTGCTCAAGGCACTCAAAAAAATATTCGGCAAAGGAGACGCCGCGCCCCAGGCCGTCGATCCCGCTGCCAGCGTGAAAACGCCCGAGCCTGCGCCCGCTGCTGTGGCTCAGCCCCAGCCTCAGCCAGCGCCCCAGCCGGCCCCACAACGCGCCGACGCCAGCCAAGAGGCCCAAGCGCCTGCCGCTGCCGACAACCCGGCCAAGGACAAACCGCGTCGCGAACGCAAGCCCAAGCCAAAGCCACAGGCCAGCCTGTGGAAGCTGGAAGACTTCGTGGTCGAGCCGCAGGAAGGTAAAACCCGCTTCCACGACTTCAAGCTGTCCAACGAAGTGATGCACGCGATCCATGACCTGGGCTTCCCCTACTGCACGCCGATCCAGGCTCAGGTATTGGGTTACACCCTGCGTGGCCAGGACGCGATCGGCCGCGCTCAGACCGGCACCGGCAAGACCGCAGCGTTTTTGATCTCGATCATTTCCCAGTTGCAGCAGACGCCGCCGCCCAAGGAACGCTACATGGGCGAACCGCGCGCGCTGATCATCGCGCCGACCCGCGAACTGGTGGTGCAGATCGCCAAGGACGCCGCAGCCCTGACCAAGTACACCGGCCTGAACGTCATGAGCTTTGTCGGCGGCATGGACTTCGACAAGCAGCTCAAGGCCCTGGAAGCACGCCACTGCGACATTCTGGTCGCCACCCCGGGCCGCCTGCTGGACTTCAACCAGCGCGGTGAAGTGCACCTGGACATGGTCGAGGTGATGGTACTGGACGAAGCCGACCGCATGCTCGACATGGGCTTTATCCCCCAGGTACGCCAGATCATTCGCCAGACCCCGCCGAAAAGCGAACGCCAGACCCTGCTGTTCTCCGCCACCTTCACCGAAGACGTGATGAACCTGGCCAAACAGTGGACCACCGACCCGGCCATCGTCGAGATCGAACCGGAAAACGTGGCCAGCGAAACCGTCGAGCAGCACGTGTACGCGGTGGCTGGCAGCGACAAGTACAAGCTGCTGTACAACCTGGTGACCCAGAACAAGTGGGAACGGGTGATGGTGTTTGCCAACCGCAAGGACGAGGTGCGGCGCATCGAAGAAAAGCTGGTGCGCGATGGCATCAACGCTGCGCAACTGTCGGGCGATGTGCCACAGCACAAGCGCATTCGCACCCTGGAAAGCTTCCGTGAAGGCCGGATTACCGTGCTGGTGGCCACCGACGTGGCGGGCCGTGGTATTCACATCGATGGCATCAGCCACGTGATCAACTTCACCCTGCCCGAAGATGCCGATGACTACGTGCACCGCATCGGCCGTACTGGCCGTGCCGGGACCAGTGGTGTGTCGATCAGCTTTGCCGGTGAGGACGATTCCTACCAGTTGCCGGCGATCGAAGAACTGCTGGGGCGCAAGATCAAGTGCGAGATGCCGCCAGATGAGCTGTTGACGCCGGTACCACGCAAGCACCACTGATTGCCCGAATGCTGATGCCGCCCCTGTAGGAGCGGCCTTGTGTCGCGATGGGGCCGCTGCGCGGCCCTAT
>NZ_JANIAG010000144.1:0-14445 GCF_028682155.1 Pseudomonas sp. 39004 | reverse complement strand
AACCCCGAACCTCCGGTGCCCCTTGCTTCGGTGCTACCCACGGCCGCGCAGCGCCTGCCCCTGATCGAGCGAATGAGCCGCTATCGTCAACCCATCGGCCTGGCGGTGACGCTGATACTGTTCGCCATGGCGCTGGTTGCCTGCCGCCACCTGCTGAGCGAGCTGGACATCTACGCCTTGCACGATGCCATGCTCAGCGTGCCGACGCAGTCGCTGCTGGGGGCCTTGCTGGCCACGGCTGTCGGGTTCGTGATTCTGCTGGGGTACGAGTGGTCGGCCAGCCGCTATGCCGGGGTAAAACTGCCAGCGAGCAGTTTGATACTGGGCGGCTTCAGCGCTTTCGCCATTGGTAACGCCATCGGCCTGTCGATGCTGTCTGGTGGTTCGGTGCGCTATCGCCTGTATGCCCGCCAAGGACTGGGGGCTGGCGAAGTGGCGCGGATGACCGTGTTTGCCAGCCTGTCCCTGGGGTGTGCGCTGCCCCCCCTGGCTGCTCTGGCGACCTTGAGCGACCTGCCAGCAGCCTCGACCGCACTGGGCCTTTCGCCGGGGTTGCTGGCCGGCATCGCGGCAGCCGTGCTGGTGCTGGCTGCCGTGCTGGTGCTCGGGCTTTACCGCAAGCGCCTGGCCGAACAGCCCTTGGCCGACAACCTGCTGGTTCAGCTGGGCCGGCGTACCCTGCGCCTGCCAAACGGTCGCCTCGCCTCGCTGCAATTGCTGATCACCGCCCTGGATGTGGCCGCCGCCGCCACCGTGCTGTATCTCCTGCTGCCAGAAGCCCCGCCATTTGGCGCTTTCATCCTGGTGTACCTGCTGGCCCTGGCCGCAGGCGTGCTCAGCCATGTGCCAGGGGGCGTCGGGGTGTTCGAGGCGATCTTGCTGGCAGCCTTTGCCGACCAGCTGGGTGCCGCGCCACTGGCTGCGGCCCTGCTGCTCTATCGCCTGATCTATGTGGTGTTGCCGCTGCTGCTGGCGTGTGTGCTGCTGCTGGCCAACGAAGCCCGGCGCCTGCTGTTCGCGCAACAGGCCATCAAGGCGGCCTCTGGGCTGGCGGCGCCGGTGCTGTCGATTCTGGTGTTTCTGTCCGGGGTGGTGCTGCTGTTCTCGGGGGCCACGCCCGAGATCGACACGCGCCTGGAACACATGGGCTTTCTGGTCCCCCACCGCCTGATCGATGCTTCGCACTTCGGCGCCAGCCTGATCGGCGTGCTGTGCCTGCTGCTGGCCCAAGGCTTGCGCCGGCGCCTGTCCGCAGCCTGGCTGCTGACCACCACCTTGCTGCTGGTCGGCGCATTGTTGTCATTGCTCAAGGGCTTCGACTGGGAAGAAGCCTGCCTGCTGACGTTCACCGCCGCGCTGCTGGCCCTGTTCCGCCGTTCGTTCTACCGCCCCAGCCGCCTGCTGGAACTGCCCTTCTCTCCGGTGTTTCTGGTGGCCAGCGCCTGCGTGGTCGGGGCCTCGGTATGGCTGCTGCTGTTCGCCTACCAGGATGTGCCCTACAGCCACCAGCTGTGGTGGCAGTTCACCCTGGATGCCGATGCACCGCGGGGCCTGCGCGCCGCCATGGGCAGCGCCGTGCTGCTGGTAGCTGTCGCCCTGACCTGGCTGCTGCGCACCGCACCGCCGGTCATCCACCTGCCTGACGACGCAGAACTGCAACGCGCCAACCGCATCCTGCTGGCATCCGACCAGCCCGATGGCGGCCTGGCCCTGACCGGCGACAAGGCTTTGCTGTTCCACCCGCGCGACAACGCCTTCCTTATGTACGCCCGTCGCGGTCGCAGCCTGGTGGCCTTGTATGACCCGATCGGCCCCGCCCAGGAGCGCGCCGAGATGATCTGGCAGTTCCGCGACCTGTGCGATCTGCACCACGCCAGGCCGGTGTTTTATCAGGTCCGCGCGGAGAACCTGCCGTTCTACATGGACATTGGCCTGACCGCGCTGAAACTTGGCGAGGAGGCCCGGGTCGACCTGCGCCGCTTCGACCTCGAAGCCAAGGGCAAGGAGATGAAAGACCTGCGCTACACCTGGAACCGCGGTGGCCGTGACGGCCTCAGCCTGGAAATCCACGAACCCGGTCACGCGCCACTGATAGCGCTCAAGGAAATCTCCGATGCCTGGCTGGGTGGCAAGAACGTGCGCGAGAAAGGCTTCTCGCTCGGTCGCTTCAGCCCCGAGTACCTGCAGCACTTTCGCATCGCCCTGATTCGCTTCCAGGGCCGGCCGGTGGCCTTTGCCAACCTGTTGGAAACCCACGGCCGCGAGCTGGCCAGCCTCGACCTGATGCGGGCTCACCCTGAAGCTCCGAAGCTGACCATGGAGTTCATGATGATAGGGCTCATCCTGCACTACAAAAGCCACGACTACGCCCGCTTCAGCCTGGGCATGGTCCCGCTGTCCGGGCTGCAGCCACGGCGCGGCGCGCCCTTGACCCAGCGCCTGGGTTCAATGGTGTTCCGCCGTGGCGAACAGCTCTACAACTTCCAGGGGCTTCGACGCTTCAAGGACAAATTCCAACCGGACTGGGAACCCCGTTACATGGCCGTGCCGGCGGGGCTCGACCCGCTGGTGGCACTGGCCGACACTGCCGCCCTCATCGCTGGCGGCCTGACTGGATTGGTGAAACGCTGATGATCCGACGCTATTGGCTGTACCTGGCGATTCCACTGCTGCTGGCCGCCCTGGGCGGTGCCGTGGCCTTCTGGCTATGGACGCGCCCTGCGCCTGAGGCGCACCTCGAACAGCTGTCCCTCAACAACCTCAGCATCACCCGCGTGACCCCGGGCGTGCACGCCAAGGCCCGGGTCGCCATCGGCGTCCCTCAGGACCAGGCCCTGACCGACAAGCAGTTGCTGGACCTGAGCCAGGCTGGGGAAGCGCAACTGGTGCAGGTGATCCTGCCACCCAACGACTGCACCCGGCAGCAACAAGCGCTGGACCTGGCGGTGACCCAGCTGTCCGAAAAACCGACTCTGGTGGCCGGTATCGGCCCAGGCGCGGCGCAGGCCTGGCGCTGGCTGGCGGCACAGACCGACGACAAGGCGCGGGCCATTTCCGTGGACTTCAGCCTGGAGCAACCCGGCTGCCAGGCCGCGCTACCCAAAGCGGCGCCCCATGGCCACTGGAACGTCGCCTGGAACGACAACCCGGATGACGCCAGCGCAGCCTTCGTGCGCGACCAGGCCAACGCCGAAACCAGCATCAGCGATTACGACATCCATTTGCCGCAGGTGCTCAAGTCACAGCTGACCCAAGCCCTGGTCGGCCACGACGGCAACGCCCTGGCCATTCCGGTGGTCGAGGTGCCGGCAGGGCAAACTACCGACACCGTCACCCTGTTCCTCTCCGGGGATGGCGGCTGGCGCGACCTGGACCGCGACGTGGCCGGGGAAATGGCCAAGCTGGGCTACCCGGTGGTCGGCATCGACACGCTGCGTTATTACTGGCAACACAAGACCCCCGAGCAGAGCGCCGCAGACCTGTCGGAACTGATGCAGCACTACCGCCAGAAATGGGGAACCAAGCGCTTTGTATTGACCGGCTACTCGTTTGGCGCCGACGTGCTGCCGGCGATCTACAACCGCTTGCCGGCCGAGGATCAGCAGCGTATCGACGCGGTGATGCTACTGGCCTTCGCCCGTAGCGGCAGCTTCGAGATCGAGGTGGAAGGCTGGCTGGGCAAAGAAGGCCAAGAGGCGCCAACCGGGCCGGAAATGGCCCGGCTGCCGGCGTCCAAAGTGGTGTGTGTGTATGGCGTGGAAGAGACCGACGAGAGCGGCTGCACCGAGAAGACGGCGGTGGGCGAGCGCCTGAAGCTGCCGGGTGGGCACCACTTCGACGAGAACTACCCGGCCCTGGCCAAGCGCCTGATCGGTGAGATCGAGACGCGCCAGGGCAAGTCGAGCGTGGCCGAGCAGAATTGAGCCACGCCCAACCCTCTACGCAGATCAGGCACCCATTCAGATCTCGACCTGGGTGCCCAACTCGATCACCCGGTTCAACGGCAGATTGAAGAACCGCAGGTTACCGTTGGCATTCTTGAGCAAGAACGCAAACAGGTTGCCACGCCAGCGCGACATACCCTCCAGCCGCGAAGCAATCACCGTTTCGCGGCTGAGGAAGTAGGTGGTGCGCATCGGGCTGAAGTCCAGATCCTCCAGATGGCACAGCTTCAGGGCCGCCGGCACGTCCGGCTCGTCCATGAAGCCAAAGTGCAACAGCACACGGAAGAACCCGTCGCCATAGGCTTCCACCTCGAAGCGCTCCTGCTCCGGCACCCGTGGCCGGTCCTCGCTCACCACCGTCAGCAGCACCACCTGGCTGTGCAGCACCTGGTTGTGCAACATGTTGTGCAGCAGCGCATGGGGTACGGCGTCCGGCCGTGCAGTCAGGAACACGGCAGTACCTTCAACCCGGTGCGGCGGCTGTATGCGGATGCTGCTGATGAACACCGGCAGCGGCAGCGCCCCTTCATCGATGCGCTCGACGAGGATCTGCTTGCCGCGCTTCCAGGTACTCATCAACAGATACAGCACACCACCTGCCAGTACCGGGAAGGCCCCGCCCTGCACGATCTTGGGCACGTTGGCGGCGAAGAACAGCCCATCGACGAAGAGAAAGCCCAGCAGAATCGGCACCGCCAGCACCGGAGGCCACTTCCAAAGCAGCAACATCACCGCCGACACCAGAATCGTGGTCATCAACATGGTGCCGGTGACCGCCACCCCATAGGCCGCCGCCAGGGCGCCGGAAGATTCGAAACCGATGACCAGCAACACCACACCGACCATCAGCGTCCAGTTCACCGCACCGATGTAGATCTGCCCCTGCTCATCGCTGGACGTGTGCTGGATGTGCATGCGCGGAATGTAGCCAAGCTGGATGGCCTGGCGGGTCAGGGAGAACGCCCCGGAAATCACGGCTTGCGAAGCGATCACCGTGGCCATGGTCGCCAACCCCACCAGCGGCAACAGCGCCCACGAAGGTGCCAGCAGGTAGAAGGGGTTGCGGGCCGCCTCCGGGTTCTGCAGCAGCATTGCGCCCTGGCCGAAATAGTTGAGCACCAGCGCCGGCAACACCAGGGCGAACCACGCGCGGGCGATGGGTTTACGGCCGAAGTGGCCCATGTCGGCGTACAGCGCCTCGGCACCGGTCAGCGCCAGCACCACGGCGCCGAGAATGGCCACGCCCATGCCGGGGTGGACGATGAAGAAGTTCACCGCCCAGCCTGGGTTGAACGCCCTGAGCACTTCCGGGCTCTGCGAGATGCCATGCACCCCCAATGCCCCGAGCACCACGAACCAGGCCACCATGATCGGGCCAAACAGCTTGCCGATCTTCTCGGTGCCATGCTTCTGCACCAGAAACAGCGCCACCAGCACTACCAGCGAAATAGGTACCACCCAGTGATCGATACCGTCGAAGGCCAGGCCCATGCCCTCGACAGCCGACAGCACCGACACGGCCGGGGTGATCATGCTGTCGCCATAGAACAGCGAAGCGCCGATCAACCCGCAGATGACCATCAAGCTACGCAGCCGCGGGTGGGCCGCAGTGGCCCGCCGCGCCAGCGCGGTTAGCGCCATGGTGCCGCCCTCGCCCTGGTTGTCGGCGCGCAGGATGAACATCACGTATTTGAACGAGACCACCCACAGCAGTGACCAGAGGATCAGCGACAGGATCCCCAGCACGCCATCATGGTTGACCGGCACGCCATAGCCACCGGTAAAGACTTCTTTGAGCGTATACAACGGGCTGGTGCCGATATCGCCATAGACCACCCCGACTGCCGCCACGAGCAGGCCCAGCGACCGTGTCGCGCCCTGCTTCCCCGCTTGCCCGCCTTCGGCATGACTGCTTGCCTGAACCATCGACCACTCCCGCAGACGGCCCTCTCGGCCCATAGAATTCACCCCCACGCCAGGGCATGGCAGATGCCCGGGCGCAACGGCCGGAGCATAGCGCAGCGTTCGTCACATTTCTTCTCGTAACGCTGGCGAGGGCAAAGCGCCTGGAGTGTTAGGCCTTATAGATCCAGCGACTGCGTGGGAATGCCAAGCGCTGCTGCGATCTTTTCGCGAGTAGCCTTGCGCGGCCGCTCTGCGGCCTCTTGCTGGGCATACGCAGACTGGGAAATGCCCAGCCGTTGCGCAACTTCCGCCTGAGTCATATCCAGATGCCTGCGCCACGCGGCTATGGCAGTCAGCCCCTCTTTGACCATATACCCCACGACCTCATTAGGGACCAGATCCTCCTGAGGACGGCTGGCAATGTAGTCGGCATAAGGCAACACGACGAAGGCAGGGCGGCCATCCGCCCCATTGATAATCTGTACATTAGTAGGTGTGTTCATCGCGCCTTTTAACCTCCTCGATGTTGACAATCTTCACGCCACCGTCCCAGTCGAAGAGGATGCGGTAGTTCCCGACCCGGAGCCTGTAGCCGTACTTAGCTGCTTCACCGCTTTGCGCGACCAATTGATCGAGTTCATATCCGCCCCGTTCTCTATAAGCGAATTATAAGTATTCAATAAGCATTAACAAGTCATTCATGGCGTGCTAATGCGCGACTGGTCGAAGTCGCAGTGCTGGACTGCCGTGCAGCGCAGCGTTCGTCGCATTTCTGCTAGTCAAGTGACCTTGCGCTCGCTAGAATTGCGCACTTTTTGATCAGAGGCGCCAATAAGCGCCCGTCAAGATCGCCCCCGTTTCCGGCCGGGCGACCTGCATTCAATACCGAGGTTAGTCATGTCCACCACTCCCGCCACTCCCAAGGTAGGTTTCGTAAGCCTGGGTTGCCCAAAAGCCCTGGTCGATTCCGAGCGCATTCTGACTCAGCTGCGCATGGAAGGTTATGAAGTCGTGCCTACCTACGAGGACGCCGACGTGGTGGTGGTCAACACCTGCGGCTTCATCGACAGCGCCAAGGCCGAGTCGCTTGAAGTGATCGGTGAAGCCATCAAGGAAAACGGCAAGGTCATCGTCACCGGCTGCATGGGTGTCGAGGAAGGCAGCATCCGCGATGTGCACCCAAGCGTGTTGTCGGTGACCGGCCCGCAGCAGTACGAGCAAGTGGTCAACGCCGTGCACCAGGTAGTGCCACCGCGCCAGGACCACAACCCGCTGATCGACCTGGTGCCGCCGCAGGGCGTCAAGCTGACCCCGCGCCACTATGCTTACCTGAAGATTTCCGAAGGCTGCAACCACAGCTGCAGCTTCTGCATCATCCCATCGATGCGCGGCAAGCTGGTCAGCCGCCCGGTTGGCGAAGTGCTGAGCGAGGCCGAGCGCCTGGTCAAGGCCGGCGTCAAGGAGATCCTGGTGATTTCCCAGGACACCAGCGCCTACGGGGTCGACGTCAAGTACAAGACCGACTTCTGGAACGGCCGCCCGGTCAAGACCCGCATGCTCGAGCTGTGCGAAGCGCTGAGCAGCCTGGGCGCCTGGGTGCGCCTGCACTATGTATACCCGTACCCGAACGTCGACGACGTGATCCCGCTGATGGCCGCCGGCAAGATCCTGCCGTACCTGGACATCCCGTTCCAGCACGCCAGCCCCAAGGTGCTCAAGTCGATGAAGCGCCCGGCCTTCGAAGACCGTACCCTGGCGCGCATCAAGAACTGGCGCGAGCAGTGCCCTGAGCTGGTGATCCGTTCGACTTTCATCGTCGGCTTCCCTGGCGAAACCGAAGAAGACTTCCAGTACCTGCTCGACTGGCTGACCGAAGCCCAGCTCGACCGTGTCGGCTGCTTCCAGTACTCGCCTGTCGAAGGTGCCCCGGCCAATGACCTGGGCCTTGATGAAGTACCGGATGAGGTCAAGCAGGACCGTTGGGACCGCTTCATGGCCCATCAGCAGGCCATCAGCAGCGCCCGCCTGCAACTGCGCATCGGCAAGGAGATCGAAGTGCTGATCGACGAAGTCGAAGAGCAAGGTTCGGTGGGCCGCAGCTTCTTCGACGCGCCGGAAATCGACGGCAGCGTGTTCATCGATGGCGACCACGGCTTCAAGCCAGGCGACAAAGTGCGTTGCCGGGTGGTGGATGCCGACGAATACGACATGTGGGCTGAGCCTGTCTGATCGGCCTATCGGTGTGAAATGCCGGGGGCTGCGTTGCAGCCTCCACATCCGCCAGGCCCCCTCTGGTTTTTGCATCTATGTTTTCCTCAGTCCCCAGGAGGAATACACGGATGCGCCAGGTATCGACGCTACAAACCCCTCATCTTAGCGACTACCCCGAGCTGACCCAGGTCTGGGAGGACTCGGTGCGCGCGACCCATGACTTCCTGCCTGATGCCTATATCGTCCTGCTTCGCGAGCATGTACTGCGCCGTTACCTGGACGCAGTGATGCTGATTTGCAGCAAGGACAGCCAGCAACGCATACAGGGCTTTGCCGGCGTGTCCAACAGGCAGGTCGACATGCTGTTCGTCGCGCCCGCCTGCCGTGGCATGGGCATTGGCAAGCGGCTGCTGCGCTACGCCATCGACGAACTGAATGCCGAACGCCTGGACGTCAACGAGCAGAACCCGCAGGCCCTGGGGTTCTATCTGCACGAAGGCTTCGAGGTGGTCGGCCGCTCGCAGACCGATGGGCTGGGGCAGCCCTACCCCTTGCTGCACCTGCGGCTGATCCGCGCAGGGGCCTGAGCGCCTGCCGTGTTGTCTCGCCAAAACGGCGTAAATGACACAGATTCCCAGCCCCTCGACCGTTCAGGCAGGTACAATGGCGGCCTTTCCCTGCCTTTGCGAATCACCGTCATGTCTGAGCCCGTCCGCCTGTCCAAACGCCTTATCGAGCAGTTCGGCTGCTCCCGCCGCGAAGCCGAGCTGTATATCGAAGGCGGCTGGGTCACGGTCGATGGCGTGGTGGTCGAGCAGCCGCAGTTCAAGGTCGACGGCCAGCAGGTCGCGCTGCTGCCTGGCGCGCGTGCCGACAGCCTTGAGCCCGTCACCCTGCTGCTCAACCAGCCTGCTGGCCTGGACACCGAGTCGGCGCGTATCAGCATGACCATGGACAGCCTCAGCGAGGCGCACCGTGAAGGCGTACGGCCATTGCATGGGCACTTCACCAAGCTGTCCTGCATTGCCCCGCTGGAGCGCGGCGCCAGCGGCCTGCAGGTGTTCACCCAGGATTGGCGGGTTGCCCGCAAGATCGACGCCGACCTGCGTCGCCTGGAGCAGGAATACATCATCGAAGTAAGCGGCGAAGCCACGCCACAGGCGCTGGAGCGCTTGGCCCGCGGCATCATGCGCAACGACCGTGAACTGCCCAAGGCCAAAGCCAGCTGGCAGAACGAAACCCACCTGCGCCTGGCCTTGAAAAACCCGCAACCGGGGCAGATCTCCGAGCTGTGCGCCAGCCTGCGCCTGCAGATCATCAGCATGCGCCGCATTCGGCTGGGCGGTGTGTCCATGGGCAAGCTGCCACTGGCACAGTGGCGCTACATGGCCGCCAGCGAACGTTTCTAAGCAATACCGCCGCGCCAGAGGGCACGGCTCAGAACAGGATTCGAGTCAAATGAACCACAACGATGTACTGCGCAGCCTGCGCTACATGCTCAAGATCAATGATGCCAAGATGGTGGGCATCATCAAGCTGTCTGGCCTGGAGGTCAGCGCCGAGACCTTGGCCAGCTACCTCAAGAAAGAGGAAGAGCCAGGCTTCGTGCGCTGCCCTGACCCGGTCATGGCGCACTTTCTGGATGGCCTGGTGATTCACCGTCGTGGCAAGGACGACAGCCGCCCGGCCCAGCCGGTCGAACTGCCAGTGACCAACAACACCATCCTGAAAAAACTGCGGGTGGCGTTCGAGCTCAAGGAAGAAGACCTGCATGTGATCCTCAAGTCGGTCAACTTCCCGGTCTCCAAGCCCGAACTCAGCGCCTTGTTCCGCAAAGTCGGCCATGACAACTACCGCCCGTGTGGCGACCAGTTGCTGCGCAACTTCCTCAAGGGCCTGACCCTGCGCGTGCGCGGCTGAGTGGCCATGCAGCATACGGTTTCACCGGTCGGCATCGTCCGCTCGTGCTTCAAGGAAAAGTTCGCCATCCCGCGCCAGCCGCAGTTGGCACCGGCCGCGCGTGGTGTGCTGGAGTTGCTGCCGCCGTTCGACCAGGGTGATGCAGTGGCGGGGCTGGAACAGGTCAGCCATGTGTGGTTGTTGTTTCTGTTTCACCAGGCCCTGGAAGACAAACCACGCCTGAAAGTGCGACCACCCCGCCTTGGCGGCAACAAGAGCATGGGGGTGTTCGCCACCCGCGCCACCCACAGGCCCAACGGTATCGGCCAGTCGGTGGTACGCCTGGAGGGCGTTGAGCCTGGGCGCCTGCTGCTGTCCGGGATCGACTTGCTCGATGGCACCCCGGTGCTGGATATCAAGCCCTACGTACCGTACGCCGACAGTGTTGCCGGCGCCAGCAACCTGATGGCCAGCGAAGCGCCTGACGCAATCGCCGTGCAGTGGCACGACAATGCCCTGCCCCAGGCCCGCGCGCATGCACTGCGCCTGGGTGAACCGCTGGTGGAACTGATCGAGCAGTGCCTGGGGCAAGACCCGCGGCCGGCGTATCAGGTGCCACCTGCGGAGCGGGTGTACGGGGTGAAGTTCTGGGATGTGCAGGTGCGCTGGCATTATCCGCAGCCCACGCTGATCCGGGTACTGGAAGTGGTCCAGGACTGCTGATCGACCCCCACGAAAAAGGCGACCCGAAGGTCGCCTTTTTCATTTCAGTTGCGCGATCAGCGAGCCGGGCCTTCGGCCACGCCGAGGTCATCGGTCGGGCGGGTATCTTCCAGCGGGGCGCCACCGGAAGCCAGTTCCGAGGCCAGCTTGTCGTCGTCCATTTCGTTGACCCACTTGGCCACGACCACGGTAGCGACGGCGTTGCCGACCAGGTTGGTCAGGGCGCGGGCTTCGGACATGAAGCGGTCGATGCCGAGGATCAGCGCCAGGCCGGCAACCGGCAGGTGGCCAACAGCAGACAACGTAGCGGCCAGTACGATGAAGCCCGAACCGGTTACGCCAGCAGCGCCTTTGGAGGCCACCAGCAGCACCAGCAGCAGGGTGATCTGGTGGGTGATGTCCATGGTGGTGTCAGTCGCCTGGGCGATGAACACAGCGGCCATGGTCAGGTAGATCGAAGTACCGTCGAGGTTGAACGAGTAACCGGTCGGGATGACCAGGCCAACCACGGATTTCTTGGCACCCAGGCGCTCCATCTTGGCCAGCATGCGTGGCAAGGCGGACTCGGAGGAGGATGTGCCCAGCACGATCATCAGCTCTTCACGGATGTAGCGGATCAGCTTGATGACGCTGAAGCCGTGGGCGCGGCAGATACCACCGAGCACCACCAGGACGAACAGCAGGCAGGTCACGTAGAAGCAGGCCATCAGGTAGCCCAACTGCACCAGCGAACCCACGCCGTACTGGCCGATGGTGAAGGCCATGGCACCGAAGGCACCGATCGGGGCCAGCTTCATGATCATGTTGATGATGTTGAACATGACATGGGCGAAGCGGTCGATCAGGTCCAGCACCGGCTTGCCGTAGCTGCCCAGGCGATGCAGAGCGAAGCCGAAGATCACCGAGAACATCAGCACTTGCAGGATGTCGCCGTTGGCGAAGGCACCGACCACGGTGTTGGGGATGATGTTGAGCAGGAAGCCAACGGTGGTCTGCTGCGCGCCGGCGGCGGCGTAAGCGGCCACGCTGCTGGCGTTCAGGGTGGTGACGTCGATGTGCATGCCAGCGCCCGGCTTGACCACGTTGACGACGACGAGGCCGATGATCAGGGCGATGGTGGAGACGATTTCAAAGTACAGGAGCGCGTAGCCGCCGGTCTTGCCTACCGACTTCATGCTCTGCATGCCAGCGATGCCACTGACCACGGTGCAGAAAATGATGGGAGCGATGACCATCTTGATCAGTTTGACGAACCCGTCACCCAGCGGTTTGAGGGCGACACCGGTTTCAGGATAGAAGTGGCCGAGCAGGATGCCAATGGTGATGGCGACCAACACCTGGATATACAGGGATTTGTACAGCGGCTGACGTGTCGTCATGGCTAATTTCCTCAAGTGTGCCGGTTTTCACCCTTCCCAGGGTGAGGGCACCTGAATCGCTAACCCTCCTGCACTTGGAGGGATTTGTCGTTGTGTTCGAGTTGCCTTTGCAGGCCTCTGCCAGGATCAATAGCAAGGGCAATGCCAAAATGCCCATGAAGGGTGCAAAGGCACTGTTTGCTAGGGGTCACTGCCCAACGACAGGGCGAAAATGCTGAGGAAGGCTGGCGGATATCCGCCCGGTGGCGGAATTTGTACAGGGGATGATGGCGGGAATCCGCCCGCTATGGGTTCCCCCGTGAAAGGGCTGCCCCTGGCCGCAGGTCAATCCAGCCTGAAGGTGACCCGGAACGCCGCGCCGCCCAGTGGCGAATCCCCCAGGCTCAAGCTGGCGTCATAGCTGTCGACGATATCCTTGACCACCGCCAGGCCGATGCCCTGCCCCGGGTGTTGGCTGTCCAGCCGCTCGCCGCGCTCAAGAATGCGCTCGCGCTGATCGGCCGGCACCCCGGGCCCATCGTCCTCGATGCACAGGGTCAGTTGGCCTGGCGCTTGTTCCAGGCTCACCCTCACCTGGCCCAGGCTCAACCGGTAGGCGTTCTCCAGCAGGTTGCCGAGCAGTTCCAGCAAGGCCCCCTGCTCCATCGGCACCTGCGCGGCCTCGGGTATTTCCAGCAGCACGCTGACGCGCTTGTCCCGATAGACCTTGTCCAGCGTGCTGCACAAGCTGTCGAGCAACGGTTTGAGGTGCACGCTGTGGCGCACCAGGCCGCTCTTGCGCAAACTGGCGCGCTGCAGTTGATAGTCGATCTGCTGGCTCATGCGCTCGATCTGGCTTTGCAGCACCCGTGCCTGCTCGCGCTCGCCACTGCGCTGGCGCAGGCTCTCGCCCACCCCCTGCAACACCGCCAGCGGTGTCTTGAGGCTATGCGCCAGGTCATCCAGCGAGTCTCGGTAGCGCTGGCGTTGTTCACGCTCGCTGTGCAGCAGGCGGTTCAACGAACCGGTCAGGCGCAGCAGTTCACGCGGGTGCTCGCGGCTCAACCCGTCACGCGCGCCAGCCTCGACCTCGTCCAGCTCCCGGCTCAGCCGCCGCAGCGAACGCAGGCCCCAGGTCAGGCCGGCCCACAGCAGTACCAGCAGCGCCAGCAGGGCTGCGCCAAAGCCCAGGTAGAGCTTTTCACGCAGGCCATCGAGGGTATGCTGGTACTCGCGAACCGGTTGCAGCGCAACGATGCTGTAGGCCGCACTCTGGCCGCCGAGCAGTTTTATTTCGACGTCATAGACGAAGAACTCTTCGCCATCGCCTTGGTGGATGCGGGCGAACTCGTTGCCACGCCCGTCGTAGCGCGGCCGGTAGTTGACGTTCTGGTCTGCGGTGGCCCGCGACTGCCACACCAGGTGGCCTTCACGGTCGAAGATATAACCAAGCAGGCCGGTGTACGGCAGGTTGTAGCGCTCATCCGGCAACAGTGTCGGCATCTGCAACTGGCCGTGTTCGATGCGCGCTGCGGAGATCAACGTGGTCACGTCCGAGGCCAGGCGTTGCTCGATGGATTCCTGTAGGGCAAGGCTGAAGGCCTTCTGCAAGGCAGGCAGCAGGGCCAGCATGAACAGCAGCGCCAGCACTGCGGCCGCCAGCATCAGGCGCACCCGCAGGGAACGGATCATCGGCAGCGCTCGGTGAACAGGTAACCCAGGCCGCGTACCGTGTCGATGGGCTTGAAACCTCGTTCACCCTCGAGCTTGCGGCGCAGGCGCCCGACCAGCACTTCGATGACATTGGGGTCACGCTCCTCATCGCCCGGGTACAACTGCTCCATCAGGCGGTCCTTGGCCACCACCTGTTGGTGATGGCGCATGAGGTATTCGAGGATGCGGTATTCGTAGGCGGTCAGGGCCAGGGGCTGATCGTCCAGGGTCGCCTGCTTGCGGTTGAGGTCGAGTACCAGTGGCCCTGCGGCGATGGTCGACTGGGTGAAACCGCTGGAGCGGCGCAGCAGGGCGTTGAGGCGCGCTTCGAGCTCTTCGAACTGGAAAGGCTTGACCAGGTAGTCGTCGGCACCGGCGGCCAGGCCTTCGACCTTGTCCTGCCAGTTGCCACGGGCGGTGAGGATGAGAATGGGGAAGGTCTTGTCCTGGCTGCGCAGGCGCCCAATGAGTTCGAGGCCGCCCATGCCCGGCAGGCCCAGGTCGATCACGGCCAGGTCGAAGTGGTACTGCTCGGCCTGGTACAGCGCTTCTTCGGCATCGGCCACCGCCTCGACCACATGGCCGCTTTCGCCCAGGCGCGTGTAGAGGTGATGGCGAAGCAGGGCTTCGTCCTCGACCACCAGCAGTTTCATGCGTGCAGCCCCCAGAGAAAGGCCAGGGTGGCTGCACAC
>NZ_JANIAG010000143.1:0-14493 GCF_028682155.1 Pseudomonas sp. 39004 | reverse complement strand
CCCCACCCATATAACAGATTGATCTAAAACTCCTGCAAACCTCCTCGGTCAGTTCCTTAAGGCGCCTGCTTCCTGGCGCCGCCTCCCCAACGGAAAAACCGGTAAGGACTTATGTGCGGATTAGCAGGAGAGTTACGTTTTACCCCCATCGACCAAGCCCCACGCCCGGCCGACCTGGCCGCAGTGGAGCGCATCACCCACCACCTGGCGCCTCGCGGCCCGGACGCCTGGGGCTTTCATAGCCAAGGCCCGATCGCCCTCGGCCACCGCCGGCTGAAAATCATGGATTTGTCCGACGGCTCGGCGCAGCCGATGGTCGACAACACCCTGGGTCTGTCGCTGGCCTTCAACGGCGCCATCTACAACTTCCCCGAGCTGCGCCAGGAGCTGCAGGACCTGGGCTACACCTTCTGGTCCGACGGCGACACCGAAGTGCTGCTCAAGGGCTACCACGCCTGGGGCGCAGCCCTGCTGCCCAAGCTCAACGGCATGTTCGCCCTGGCCATCTGGGAGCGTGACAACCAACGCCTGTTCCTGGCCCGCGACCGCCTCGGCGTCAAACCCCTCTACCTGTCGCGCAACGGCGAGCGCCTGCGTTTCGCCTCGACGCTGCCTGCACTGCTGAAGGGCGGCGACATCGACCCGGTCATCGACCCGGTGGCGCTCAACCACTACCTCAACTTCCACGCCGTGGTGCCGGCGCCGCGCACCTTGCTGGCCAATGTGCAAAAGCTCGAGCCCGGCACCTGGATGCGCGTCGACCGCCACGGCGAAGTCGAACGCCAGACCTGGTGGCAACTGCAATACGGCGCCCACCCCGACGAGCGTGAGCTCGACCTGGAAGGCTGGACCACCCGCGTACTCGACGCCACGCGTGATGCCGTGGCGATCCGCCAGCGCGCTGCGGTGGATGTCGGGGTGCTGCTGTCCGGCGGTGTCGACTCCAGCTTGCTGGTCGGCCTGCTGCGCGAGGCCGGCGTCGACGACCTGTCGACCTTCTCCATCGGCTTCGAAGATGCCGGCGGCGAACGCGGCGACGAGTTCCAGTATTCCGACCTGATCGCCCGCCACTACGGCACCCGCCACCACCAGTTGCGCATCGCCGAACACGAGATCATCGACCAGTTGCCCGCCGCGTTCCGCGCCATGAGCGAGCCGATGGTCAGCCATGACTGCATCGCCTTCTACCTGCTGTCGCGGGAAGTGGCCAAGCACTGCAAGGGCGTGCAAAGTGGCCAGGGCGCGGACGAGCTGTTCGCCGGCTACCACTGGTACCCACAGGTCGACGGCGCCGAGGATGCCTTCGGCGCCTACCGCGATGCGTTCTTCGACCGCAGCCACGCCGAGTACCGTGACACCGTGCAAGCGCCCTGGCTGCTGGAAAGCGACGCCGCCGGCGATTTTGTCCGCGAGCACTTCGCCCGCCCCGGCGCCCGCGACCCGGTCGACAAGGCCCTGCGCCTGGACAGCACGGTGATGCTGGTCGATGACCCGGTCAAACGGGTCGACAACATGACCATGGCCTGGGGCCTGGAAGCCCGTACGCCGTTCCTCGACTACCGCCTGGTGGAACTGTCGGCACGCATCCCGGCGCGCTTCAAGCTGCCCGATGGCGGCAAGCAGGTGCTCAAACAGGCCGCCCGACGGGTGATCCCGCATGAGGTGATCGACCGCAAGAAGGGTTACTTCCCGGTCCCTGGCCTCAAGCACCTGGAAGGCGCAACGCTGGGTTGGGTGCGCGAGCTGCTGACCGACCCCAGCCAGGACCGTGGGCTGTTCAACCCGGCCATGCTCGACCGCCTGCTGAGCAACCCACACGGCCAGTTGACCCCTTTGCGTGGCTCCAAGCTGTGGCAGCTGGCAGCGCTCAACCTGTGGCTGAGCGAACAAGGAATCTGACCGATGAAAGCCCACGAAATCGCCTACGGCCAGCGCCTGCTGCGCGGCCAGGCACCGTCCTACGAGCGCTTGCAGGCGCGCCTGGCCGGCGATGGCAGCGAGCCCCACGACCAGCCACGTGCCTTGCACTGCGGCTGGGGCCGGCTGCTGATCGGCCACACCTACCCGGACCCGGCCAGCCTGGCCGAGGCGCTGCAGGCAGAGCGCCCCGGCGAGCGCGACATCGCCCTGTACGTGGCGGCGCCGCAGCAGCTGCTGGCCCAGGCGCCACAACAGCTGTTTCTCGACCCGTCCGACACCCTGCGCCTGTGGTTCACCGATTACCGCCAGGCGCAACGGGTGTTCCGCGGCTTTCGCATCCGCCGGGCGCAGAGTGACGCCGACTGGCAGGCGATCAACGGCCTGTACCAGGCCCGTGGCATGCTGCCGGTGCAGCCCGAACTGCTGACCCCACGCCACCTCGGCGGGCCGGTGTATTGGCTGGCCGAAGACGAAGACACCCACGCGGTGATCGGCAGTGTCATGGGCCTTAACCACAGCAAGGCCTTTGACGACCCCGAGCACGGCAGCAGCCTGTGGTGCCTGGCCGTCGACCCGCATTGCACCCGCCCTGGCGTAGGTGAGGTGCTGGTGCGTCACCTGATCGAGCACTTCATGAGCCGAGGCCTGGCCTACCTGGACCTGTCGGTGCTGCATGACAACCGCCAGGCCAAGCGCCTGTACGACAAGCTCGGCTTTCGCAACCTGCCGACCTTCGCGGTCAAGCGCAAGAACGGCATCAACCAGCAATTGTTCCTCGGCCCAGGCCCTGAAGCCGGGCTCAACCCCTATGCGCGGATCATCGTCGACGAGGCCTATCGGCGTGGCATCGAAGTGCAGGTGGACGATGCCGCAGGCGGGCTGTTCACCCTCAGCCTCGGCGGGCGCCGGGTGCGTTGCCGCGAATCGCTGAGCGACCTGACCAGCGCGGTCAGCATGACCCTCTGCCAAGACAAACGGCTGACCCAGCAGACCCTGCACAACGCCGGCCTGCACGTGCCGGTGCAGCAACTGGCCGGCAATGCCGACGACAACCTGGCGTTTCTCGACGAGCACGGCGCCGTGGTGGTCAAGCCGGTGGATGGCGAGCAAGGCCAGGGCGTGGCGGTCAACCTGACCACCTATGACGATGTCAGCCAGGCCATCGAACACGCCCGGCGTTTCGACAGCCGTGTGCTGCTGGAAAGCTTCCACCCCGGCCAGGACCTGCGCATCCTGGTGATCGGCCATGAAGTGGTAGCGGCCGCCATCCGCCACCCGGCCCAGGTCATCGGTGACGGCAAGCACAGCATCAAGGCGCTGATCGAAGCCCAGAGCCGTCGCCGGCAAGCCGCGACCGGTGGCGAAAGCCGCATACCGCTGGACGATGAGACCCAACGCAGCGTGCGTGCCGCCGGCCTCGACTACGGCAGCGTGCTGCCTGCCGGCCAGCGCCTGGCCGTGCGCCGCACCGCCAACCTGCACACCGGCGGCACACTGGAGGACGTGACCGAGCGCTTGCACCCGGTGCTGGCGGATGCCGCCGTGCGGGCCGCACGGGCGCTGGATATTCCAGTGGTGGGCATGGACCTGATGGTGCGTGATGCCGAACACCCGGATTACGTGATCATCGAAGCCAACGAGCGGGCCGGGTTGGCCAACCATGAACCGCAGCCAACAGCCGAGCGCTTTGTCGACCTGCTGTTCCCGCATAGCCGGGCTTTGGCGTGAATCAATGACGGCCTCTTCGCGGGGCAAGCCCGCGCCCACAGGTTATCGCTGCGGTGAGCCTGCGAAGAGGCCGGTAAGGAGTGCATATGTCTGAACATCACCACCCCGAACCCGATCTGGACTACCTCAAACGCGTCCTGCTGGAGATGCTCGCCATCCCCAGCCCCACCGGCTTCACCGACACCATCGTGCGCTACGTGGCCGAACGCCTGGACGAACTGGGCATCCCCTTCGAGCTGACCCGCCGTGGCACCATCCGCGCCACCCTGAAGGGCCGGCAAAGCTCGCCCGATCGCGCCGTCTCCGCTCACCTGGACACCATCGGTGCCAGCGTGCGGCAGGTGCAGGATAACGGCCGCCTGGCCCTGGCCCCGGTAGGCTGCTGGTCGAGCCGTTTTGCCGAGGGCAGCCGGGTCAGTGTGTTCACCGACACCGGCGTGTTCCGCGGCAGCGTATTGCCGCTGATGGCCAGCGGGCATGCCTTCAACACCGCCATCGACCAGATGCCCGTGAGCTGGGACCACGTCGAAGTGCGCCTGGACGCCTATTGCGCCACCCGCGCCGACTGCGAAGCCCTGGGGGTATCGATTGGCGACTTCGTGGCGTTCGACCCATTGCCCGAGTTCACCGACAGCGGCCACATCAGTGCCCGCCACCTGGACGACAAGGCCGGGGTAGCCGCCTTGCTGGCGGCGCTCAAGGCGGTGGTGGAAAGTGGCCAGCAGCCGCTGATCGACTGCCACCCGCTGTTCACCATCACCGAAGAAACCGGCTCTGGCGCGGCAGGCGCCCTGCCCTGGGACGTCAGCGAATTCGTCGGTATCGACATTGCCCCGGTAGCGCCAGGGCAGGCCTCCAGCGAGCATGCGGTGAGCGTGGCCATGCAGGACTCTTCGGGGCCTTACGACTACCACCTGTCGCGCCACCTGCTGAAACTGGCGGGCGACCATGAACTGCCGGTAAGGCGCGACCTGTTCCGTTACTACTTCAGCGATGCCCACTCGGCAGTGACGGCGGGGCATGACATCCGTACCGCGCTGGTGGCCTTCGGTTGCGATGCCACCCACGGTTACGAACGCACCCATATCGACAGCCTGGCGGCGCTCAGCCGGTTGTTGTCAGCGTACCTGCTGAGCCCACCAGTATTCGCCAGCGACTCGCAGCCGGCCAATGCCTCGCTCGAACGCTTCAGCCATCAGTTGGAGCACGATGCGCAAATGGAGAGCGATACCCGGGTGCCGGCGGTGGACAGCCTGGTTGGTAATAAAGGCTGAGCCCCCTGGGGCCGCACAGCGGCCCCAAACCCTCGAACTTTTCGCGTAGCATGCCCACACACTTAATTCCCCAGAATCGCCCCTGCCCATGCTGATCCCCTACGACCAACTGCAAGCCGAAACCCTGACCCTGCTGATCGAGGACTTCGTCACCCGCGATGGCACCGACAATGGCGACGATACCCCCCTGGAAACCCGCGTGCTGCGCGTGCGCCAGGCGTTGGCCAAGGGCCAGGCGTTCATCCTGTTCGACCCGGAAAGCCAGCAATGCCAGTTACTGGCCAAACACGATGTGCCACGCGAACTGCTGGACTGACCCCTTCAGGCAATATGCTGCTTGCGCGCCTCAGCCTCCTTGATGCGCTTGTACACCTCGGCGCGGTGCACCGGCACCTCGCGCGGCGCACTGATCCCGAAGCGCACCATCCCGTCTCGCGTCTCCACCACCATGATGCGGATGTCATCGCCGATGGTGATGACCTCGCCCACTTCGCGCCCTATTACCAGCATGATCCGATCCTCCTGCGACAGGGAAAACCGGAGCCTGCCTCGGGTACAGATGGCTACACAATGGTTCCATGGCAATTCAGAACAGACCTACATTCATAGGTAAATCCCCCTACAGACGGATCATCGCGTCGGGGCTTTGGCGCGCATTTTCACCGCTATTTCGGCCATCTCGTCATACAGTCGCGCGGGCGCCTCGCACTTGAGCTGCCAGGCCTGACGCCCAGCCTCGTGCGGCAGGATCAGGAACTCGCCGGCGGCCACTTGCCGGTGAATGTACGCGGCAATATCGACCGCGCTGATCGGTGAGCCCTCCAGCAGCTTTCCGACCTGGGCCTTCATGGCCGGGTTCGGGCCACGGAACGAATCGAGCAGGTTGGTCTGGAAGAACGACGGGCACACCACGTGCACCGCCACCTGCAACTGGCGCAACTCGACCAGCAGGCTTTCCGACAGCGCCAGCACGCCAGCCTTGGCCACGTTGTAGTTGCTCATGCCCGGGCCCTGCATCAGCGCGGCCATCGAGGCGATGTTGATGATTCGGCCCTTGCTGCGCTCCAGCAACGGCAGGAATGCCTTGCAGCCCTTGACCACGCCCATCAGGTTGACCGCGATCTGCCAGTCCCAGTCCTCCAGCGACAGCTCCGCGAAAAAGCCGCCCGAGGCGACGCCGGCATTGTTGACGATCACATCGATGCCGCCAAAGCGCTCTTCGCATGCCTGGGCCAGGGCGGTGAGCTGACTGTAGTCGCGCACATCACAGCGCTGCACGAAGCCCTCGCCACCGGCCTCACGGGCCAGCTCCAGTGTCTCGCGCAGCCCTGCCTCATTGACGTCGGCCAACGCCAGGCGCCAGCCCTCGTGTGCCCAGCGCAGGGCGATCTCGCGGCCCAGGCCGGACCCGGCGCCGGTGATCATGATGCGGTTTTGCATGGTGGCAGGCCTTGTTCTGATGGGTTGTCAGGCGAGTCTACTCAAGGCATTGGCATCAGGCAGGATCCATCAAGGTAGTGAATGGGCGGGCATGACCAAGCGGTCAGTGCCGAGCAAATGGAATCTTTCACAAGCGGCACCGGTCCGAATTAACAAGAGGCCAGCAGTCCGAGGCCCTTGACCCCTAACCACGCAAGGACTCCGCCATGACCACGATCCTCATCATCATCCTGATCCTGCTGCTGATCGGTGGCTTACCCGTCTTCCCACACTCACGCAGCTGGGGCTACGGCCCATCCGGCATCGTCGGCGTAGTGCTGGTGATTCTGCTGGTGCTGTTGTTGTTAGGCATGATCTAGCCGGCCATGAATGAAAAAACCGCGATACGGGCATCACCCGTATCGCGGTTTTTTATGACCTCAACGATCAGTGCGAGACAGCACCGGAGGCGCCCAGGCCAGTCTGCGAACGCACGAACTGCGGGAAGAACAGCGCACGTTCGTTTTCAGCTGCCTTGGACTTGTCGGTGACCGAGAAGAACCAGATACCAACGAAGGCAATCAGCATCGAGAACAGCGCCGGGTACTCGTACGGGTAGATCGCCTTCTCGTGGCCGAGGATCTGCACCCAGATGGTCGGGCCGAGCACCATCAGGCCCACTGCACTCACCAGGCCCAGCCAGCCACCGATCATGGCGCCGCGGGTGGTCAGTTTCTTCCAGTACATCGAAAGCAGCAGTACCGGGAAGTTGCAGCTGGCGGCAATCGAGAACGCCAGGCCGACCATGAAGGCGATGTTCTGCTTCTCGAACAGGATACCCAGGCCGATCGCCAGCACGCCCAGGGCGATGGTGGTGATCTTCGACACGCGGATCTCGTCCTTGTCGTTGGCCTTGCCCTTGCGCCATACGCTGGCGTACAGGTCATGGGACACCGCCGAGGCACCGGCCAGGGTCAGGCCCGCTACCACCGCCAGGATGGTGGCAAAGGCCACCGCCGAGATGAAGCCGAGGAACACGCTGCCACCCACGGCATTGGCCAGGTGCACCGCTGCCATGTTGTTGCCACCCAGCAGGGCGCCTGCGGCGTCCTTGAAGTCCGGGTTGGTGCTGACCAGCAAGATCGCGCCGAAGCCGATGATGAAGGTGAGGATGTAGAAGTAGCCGATGAAGCCTGTGGCGTAGAGCACGCTCTTGCGCGCTTCCTTGGCGTCGCTGACGGTGAAGAAGCGCATCAGGATATGCGGCAGGCCGGCGGTACCGAACATCAGCGCAAGGCCCAGGGAGAACGCCGAGATCGGGTCCTTGACCAGGCCGCCAGGGCTCATGATCGCCTCACCTTTGGCGTGCACCTTGATCGCTTCGGAGAACAGGGTGTTGAAGTCGAAGTTGACATGCTTCATCACCATCAGCGCCATGAAGCTGGCACCGGACAGCAGCAGCACGGCCTTGATGATCTGTACCCAGGTGGTGGCCAGCATGCCGCCAAACAGCACGTACAGGCACATCAGGATACCAACCAGGATCACCGCCACGTGGTAGTCGAGGCCGAACAGCAGCTCGATCAGCTTGCCGGCGCCGACCATCTGCGCGATCAGGTAGAACGCCACCACCACCAGCGAGCCGGAGGCCGACAAGGTACGGATTTCCTTCTGCCCGAGGCGGTACGAGGCCACGTCGGCGAAGGTGTACTTGCCCAAGTTGCGCAGGCGTTCGGCGATCAGGAAGAGGATGATCGGCCAGCCGACCAGGAAGCCGATCGAGTAGATCAGGCCGTCGTAGCCAGAAGTGAACACCAGGGCGGAAATACCCAGGAACGAGGCCGCCGACATGTAGTCACCGGCAATTGCCAGGCCGTTCTGGAAACCGGTGATCTTGCCACCGGCAGCATAGTAGTCCGCCGCCGACTTGTTGCGCTTGGAGGCCCAGTAGGTGATGCCAAGGGTAAAGGCGACGAAGGCCACGAACATGGCGATCGCGGAAACGTTCAGCGGCTGTTTCTGCACCTCGCCGGTCAGGGCATCGGCGGCCCACACGGCGGGTGCGAAAACGCCGCAGGCCAGAACGGCCAGGGCTTTGGCGTGGCGAATCATTGTTGCGCCTCCTTCAGGATAGCCTTGTTCAGCTCATCGAACTCGCCGTTGGCGCGGCGTACGTAGATGGCGGTCAGCACGAATGCCGAAAGGATCAGGCCGACGCCCAGGGGAATGCCCCAGGTAATCGACGACTCAGGGCTGAGCTTGGCGCCCAGAATCTGAGGACCATAGGCGATCAGGAGGATGAAGGCGCAGTAGAGACCGAGCATGATCGCCGAGAGAATCCAGGCGAACCGTTCGCGTTTGGTGACCAGCTCCTTGAAGCGCGGGCTGTTTTGTATCGAGAGGTAAATGCTGTCGTTCATTGTTTTTGTCCTAGCAGCACAGATCAGGGAGAACCCACCTTCACTTTATGCTGCCGTTGGACGCCAACCAGACGACCTTAGTCTTAGATGCAACAGTGTTTTACCGATTGCGTAACAAAGAGCTGAATGGGTTGGGACTGAAAGGTGCTTGCCTTGGGTCGCGCAGTGGCGCGTAAATCGAACGCCGCCCACGCGGCGCTCGATTTCAAAGGCGCTCCACGAACAACGGCAAGCGCTTGGCAAATTACTTACCGGTCCACTCCTTGACCCGATCCGGGTGCTTGGCCACCCAATCCTTGGCTGCCGCTTCAGGCTTGGCACCTTCCTGAATCGCCAGCATTACCTCGCCGATCTCGTCCTTGGACTGCCAGCTGAACTTCTTGAGGAACTCGGCCACTTCCGGCGCCTTGGTCGCCAGCTCTTTGCTACCGATGCTATTGACGGTTTCAGCAGCGCCATAAACGCCCTTCGGGTCTTCCAGGAACTTGAGCTTCCACTTGGCGAACATCCAGTGCGGCACCCAGCCGGTCACTGCAATCGACTGCTGCTTGGAGTAGGCACGGCCCAGTTCAGCCGTCATCGCTGCGCCAGAGCTTGCCTGCAGCTTGTAACCCGTCAGGTCGTAGTCCTTGATGGCCTGGTCGGTCTTGATCATCACGCCGGACCCGGCGTCGATGCCGACAATCTTCTGCTTGAAGCTTTCGTCGGTCTTGAGGTCGGCGATACTCTTCGCCTTCACGTACTCAGGGACGATCAGGCCGATCTTGGCATCCTTGAAGTTGGGGCCGTAGTCGACCACGTTGTCCTTGTTCTTGGTCCAATACTCGCCGTGGGTCACCGGCAGCCAGGCCGACAACATCGCATCGAGCTTGCCGGTCGCCACGCCCTGCCACATGATGCCCGTGGCCACGGCCTGCAACTTCACGTCGTAGCCGAGTTGCTGCTTGATCACTACGGCGGCCACGTTGGTGGTCGCCACGCTGTCGGCCCAACCATCCACGTAACCGATGCTTACCTCTTTAGCCATTGCCTGCGCAGCGCTCATGGCCAATACCAGGGCGGTGCCCGCCCCCAGGAAACGTCGCACTGTCTTCAAAGTAGCCATCAAAAGCATCCCCTCGTCAGGTCTCGGAGATTGCATCATCTTCCTGCAACAAAGAGCAACCTGCTCCGTGAACGACATCCAACCGCCCCATATGCGACAGCACTATGCCATTAGCGCCATAGACTCACGCCAGCCTGCGCGATCCTTGCATGCCAAAGGTTTGGCGCCGGGCTACTATCTACCCTTTTGCGCCTGACGATGGACCGCCCGATGCCTAGCCCTACCCGCCTGCACCTGCCGCTCTACCTGTTTGCCTGCCTGCTTGCCCTGATCGGGCTGGGGGCGCTCTGGTACGGGCTTGGCAAGCCGGTACAGCTGCCCGATGCGGCCAGCCCCACGCATAAACTGCAGTGTGCTTCGTACACACCGTTCGACAAGGATCAGTCGCCCTTCGACCAGCCGTTTCGCCTGCGCCCGGCGCGCATGGACGCCGACCTGGCCTTGCTGGCCGAACGTTTCCAGTGCATCCGCACGTACTCGATGACCGGCCTTGAGGCAATCCCGCTGCTGGCGCGCAAACATGGCCTGAAGGTGATGCTCGGCGCCTGGGTCAACGCCAACCCGGTGGACACCGAAAAGGAAGTGGACCTGCTGATCGCCACGGCCAACGCCTACCCCGACGTGGTCAGCGCGGTGATCGTCGGCAACGAGGCGCTGTTGCGCAAGGAGGTCACCGGCGCGCGCCTGGCCGAATTGATCGGCAAAGTGAAGCGCCAGGTCACGGTACCGGTGACCTATGCCGACGTCTGGGAGTTCTGGCTACAGCATCCGCAGGTAGCCCCCGCCGTGGACTTTCTGACCATTCACCTGCTGCCCTACTGGGAAGACGACCCGCGCGGCATCGACGATGCCCTGGCCCATGTCGCCGACGTGCGCCGTGTATTCGGTACGCGTTTTGCGCCCAAGGGCATCCTGATTGGCGAGACCGGCTGGCCCAGTGAAGGCCGCCAGCGCGAAACCGCAGTGCCCAGCCGGGTCAACGAGGCGCGCTTCATCCGCGGCTTCGTCAGCCTGGCCGAACAGCATGGCTGGCAGTACAACCTGATCGAGGCCTTCGACCAACCGTGGAAGCGCGCCAGCGAAGGCGCCGTGGGCGGCTATTGGGGGCTTTACGATGCCGACCGGCAGGACAAAGGCGTGCTCGAAGGGCCGGTCAGCAACCTGCCCTACTGGCCGCAGTGGCTGGCGGCCAGTGCGCTGTTGATGCTGGCCGTGCTGCTGCTGGCCGGGCGCCCCGCGACAACCGCCGGGGCCGTGCTGTTGCCGTTGTTGGCAGCGTTTGGCGCGGGCTGCCTGGGGTTGTGGGGCGAGCTGATGCGCAGCCATGCGCGCTTTGCCGGGGAATGGCTGTGGGCCGCGCTGCTGGTGGGGCTCAACCTGCTGGTGCTGGCCCATGCGGCATTGGCGTTGGTGCGTGCTGAAGGGTGGCGTGCGCGCCTGTTCGCCTGGTTCGAGGCCCGTGCGGGCTGGCTGTTGCTCGCTGCAGGCTTTGCGGCGGCGGTGAGCATGCTGGCGCTGGTGTTCGACCCGCGTTATCGCAGCTTCCCCAGCGCTGCTTTGGCATTGCCGGCGGTGGTTTACCTGCTGCGGCCGGTGCTGGCGCGGCGGGCCGAGGCCGCGTTGCTGGCATTTATCGTGGGCTCGGGGGTGGCGCCGCAGTTATACCTCGAAGGCCTGCAGAACCAGCAGGCCTGGGGCTGGGCGGTAGTGAGCGTGCTGATGACAGCGGCCTTGTGGCGCAGTTTGCGACTGCGCAGGGCCGAGTGACCATAACGCCCCGTCAGCGGGGTTGCCGCACCAGCCGCAACCCCGCCAGCACCACGGCAAACACCGCAATGCTCGCGGTATACAGCACCAGCGCCGGGATCGCGAACACCAGCGCAGCGCCTGCCAGCCACCTGCCGGCCCGCCCGGCGACCCCCTGTGCGATCAGCGCCAGGCCGAGCCCACTCCAGGCGATTACCTGAAAATGGATGCCCAGCCCCAGCAGCGAACGCACCTGGCACTGCCAGAACGCACCGGGCGCGGCACACAGCCCCACCCACTGCGCATCTTCCATCAGCCCATAACGTACGCCATAGCTGGCGGCCAGCCACAACGGCAGGAACAACAGCAGGGCAACGATCGGCAACGAACGAGACATCCAGTTCTCCAATAGCGGTAATCGAAATCGTGCATGATCGCCCAAGCCCTGTTGTAAGGCAAAATCACCATCCTGCAGCTATGTTGCAGATAACGAGCACACCAAAGGCCACCGCACTTGGCAACTTTGCCCATACCGCCGTGGTCCTAGCCTGCACATTGCACCACCTTGCGTCTTTTTGGGGGATTACATGCTTCGAACTTTGCGCCTCGCTGCCTTGCTCGGCGGCCTGCTCATGGCTGCGGCCGCTTCGGCGCGGGACATCGACGCCGCGAGCTATGGCTACCCCTTGACCAACCCGTTCGAGGCAACCATCGCCACCACGCCGCCCGAGCAACGCCCGACCTTGCCCAGCGACGATGAAATCGACCAGGCCGACTACAGCCTCAACCTGCGCCCCGAGCGTGAGTTCACCTTGCCCGACAACTTCTGGTCGGTGAAAAAACTCAAGTACCGCCTGGCCCGTCAAGACCGCGAAGCACCGCTGATCTTCGTCATCGCCGGCACCGGTGCGCCCTATTCGAGCAGCATCAACGAATACCTGAAAAAACTGTTCTACCAGGCCGGCTTCCACGTGGTGCAACTGTCCTCGCCCACCAGCTACGACTTCATGAGTGCGGCCTCGCGCTTCGCCACCCCCGGTATCAGCCAGGAAGACGCCGAAGACATGTACCGGGTCATGCAGGCCGTGCGGGCCCAGCATCCGCGCCTGCCGGTCAGCGACTTCTACCTCACCGGCTACAGCCTCGGTGCCCTGGACGCGGCGTTCGTCAGCCACCTGGACGAAACCCGGCGCAGCTTCAACTTCAAGCGCGTGCTGCTGCTAAACCCGCCGGTCAACCTGTACACCTCGATCAACAACCTCGACAAACTGGTACAGACCCAGGTCAAGGGCATCGACCGCAGCACCACCTTCTACGAACTGATGCTGACCAAGCTGACCCGTTACTTCCAGGACAAAGGCTACATCGACCTAAACGAGGCCCTGCTGTACGACTTCCAGCAGTCACGCCAGCACCTGTCCAACGAGCAGATGGCGATGCTGATCGGCACTTCGTTCCGTTTTTCGGCAGCGGACATCGCCTTTACCTCCGACCTGATCAACCGCCGCGGCCTGATCATTCCGCCGAAGTTTCCGATCACCGAGGGCAGTAGCCTTACGCCGTTCTTCAAACGTGCCCTGCAGTGCGATTTCGACTGCTACATGACCGAGCAGGTGATCCCCATGTGGCGCGCCCGCACCGACGGCAACAGCATCCTGCAACTGGTCAACCAGGTCAGCCTGTACGCGCTGGAAGACTACTTGCGCGACAGCCCGAAGATTGCCGTGATGCACAACGCCGACGACGTCATCCTCGGCCCCGGCGATATCGGCTTCTTGCGCAAGGTGTTCGGCGACCGCCTGACCCTTTACCCCCATGGCGGCCATTGCGGCAACCTCAACTACCGCGTCAACAGCGACGCCATGCTGGAGTTCTTCCGTGGTTAACAAACTCCTCTTCGCCACTGCCCTGCTTGTCGCCGGCAACGCCCTGGCCGCAGAGACCGCACCGCGGGCCAGCGTGATCGAGGCCGACCCGCAGATTACCGGCGCCTCGCTGGCACCTGAATCCGATGGTTTTATCGACCCGCTGCGCGAGCTCAAATTCAACCCCGGGCTCGACCAGCGCGAGTTCGAGCGCTCCACGCTGGAGGCGCTGAACGTCTACGACCCGCTGGAGTCGATGAACCGGCGCATCTACCACTTCAACTACCGCCTCGACCAATGGGTGCTGCTGCCGGTGGTGAGCGGCTATCAGTACGTCACCCCGCGCTTCGTGCGCACCGGGGTGAGCAACTTCTTCAACAACCTGGGCGACGTGCCGAACCTGTTCAACAGCGTGCTGCAACTCAAGGCCAAGCGTTCGGCCGAAATTACCGCACGGCTGATGTTCAACACCCTGATCGGGGTGGGTGGGCTGTGGGACCCGGCGACCAAGATGGGCTTGCCCCGCCAGAGTGAAGACTTCGGCCAGACCCTGGGCTTTTATGGCGTACCGGACGGGCCGTTCCTGATGCTGCCGGTGCTGGGCCCTTCGAACCTGCGCGATACCACCGGGCTGGTGGTGGACTATGCCGGCGAGCAGGCGGTGAATTACCTGAACGTGGCCGAGGCCAGCACCGACCACCCGGAAATCTTTGCCCTGCGCGTGGTGGACAAGCGTTACACCACCAACTTCCGCTACGGGCAGCTCAACTCGCCGTTCGAGTATGAGAAGGTTCGGTATGTGTATACCCAGGCGCGCAAGTTGCAGATTGCCGAGTAAGTAACTGCTGGCCTCTTCGCGGGGCAAGCCCCACAGGTATGTCACTGCCCTGAGAGCAGCGCTGTACCTGTGGGAGCGGGCTTGACCCGCGAAGAGGCCAGCACTGCCTCCATCAAATCCCCAAGCTTCTGTTGCTGGGCCTGGGTACGCGGCTGGCCTCGGCCGGGCTAATGGTCGT
>NZ_JANIAG010000142.1:0-14579 GCF_028682155.1 Pseudomonas sp. 39004 | reverse complement strand
CTACAGTTGACCACCTAACCAGGCGAAGCCGCACACGCCTCATTGACAACAGCCAACGCCACTGCCAATAATCAACGCAGTCATACGACAACCTACAACAACTAACAATGAGCCGGCCATGACCACTACCCCCCTCAATCGCCTGCTGCTCACCGGAGCCGCAGGCGGCCTGGGCAAGGTCCTTCGCGAACGCCTGCAAGGCTACGCCGAGGTCCTGCGCCTTTCCGATATCAGCCCGATGGCGCCCGCCGCGGGCCCGCATGAAGAAGTCGTGACCTGCGACCTCGCCGACAAAGCCGCTGTGCATGCACTGGTCGAAGGCGTAGACGCCATCATCCACTTCGGCGGCGTGTCCACCGAGCATTCCTTCGAAGACATCCTCGGCCCCAACATCTGCGGCGTGTTCCACGTCTACGAGGCGGCGCGCAAGCATGGGGTCAAGCGCATCATCTTCGCCAGCTCCAACCACACCATCGGCTTCTACCGCCAGGACGAGCGCATCGACGCCCACGCCCCGCGCCGCCCCGACAGCTACTACGGGCTGTCCAAGTGCTATGGCGAGGATGTCGCCAGCTTCTACTTCGACCGCTATGGCATCGAGACCGTGAGCATTCGCATCGGCTCGTCGTTCCCGCAACCGCAGAACCCGCGCATGTTGTGCACCTGGCTCAGCTACGACGACCTGATGCAACTGATCGAGCGCGGGCTGTTCACGCCCGACGTCGGCCACACCGTCGTCTATGGCGCCTCCGACAACCGCACCGTGTGGTGGGACAACCGCCATGCCGCGCACCTGGGCTATGAGCCCAAAGACACCTCCGAGGTGTTCCGCGAAGCGGTCGAAGCGCAACCGGCGCCTGCCGCCGATGACCCGAGCATGGTCTATCAGGGCGGCGCCTTCGCCGTGGCCGGACCGTTCAACTGACCCCAGCGCGCCAGGAGGCACGGCCATGAATTGCGAACTGATCGTCGACGCCCGCAACGGTACCGGCGAGAGCCCTGTGTGGCACCCCACCGAACAAGCCCTGTACTGGGTCGATATCCCCGCCCGCCAGCTGCATCGCTGGCAGCCTGACGGTGCCCACCACACCTGGCAAGGTGACGAAATGCTGGCCTGCATCGCACGCACCGAACAGGGCTGGATTGCAGGGATGGAGAGCGGCATCTTCGCCCTCGAAACCCAGGCCGATGGCAGCCTCGACAGCCGTTTGCTCAATAGCGTCGAACATGCCCTGGGCGGCATGCGCTTCAACGATGGCCGCTGCGACCGCCAAGGCCGCTTCTGGGCTGGCACCATGCTGATGGACATGCCGCAAGGCGCTCCGGTCGGGGCGCTGTACCGGCATGACGGCGAAGGGCAGTTGCACCTGCAGCAAGACGGCATGATCGTGCCCAATGGCCTGGCCTTCAGCCCCGACGGCACGCGCATGTACCTCTCGGACTCGCACCCCAACGTGCAGAAGATCTGGGTCTTCGACTACGACATCGACAGCGGCACGCCCCACAACAAACGCCTGTTCGTCGACATGCAGGCCTTCCCTGGCCGCCCCGACGGCGCCGCCATCGACCAGGATGGCTGCTACTGGATCTGCGGCAACGACGCCGGCCAGATCCACCGCTTCACCCCCGATGGCCGCCTCGACCGCTCACTGAACGTACCGGTGAAGAAACCCGCGATGTGCGCCTTTGGCGGCGCCAACCTGGACACCCTGTTCGTCACCTCGATCCGCCCTGCGGGCATCGACCTCTCCGACCAGCCGCTGGCCGGTGGGGTATTTGCCTTCGAACTCGGCGTCAAAGGCCTGGAGGAGCCCGCCTACCGAGGCTGAGCAACCGCACTGCCAACAACGCTCGCACAAACGAAACCGGATAATAAAAACCACGGAGTTTCAACATGACCTTCAAACGCAAGCTGCTCCTTGCCGTACTCCCCTTCGCCTTCAGCCTGTCGATGCCGGCCTCCGCGCTGGACATCAAGTTCGCCGAAATCCACCCGGCCGGCTATCCGACCGTGGTCGCCGAACAGAACATGGGCAAGAAGCTCGAAGCCGCCAGCAATGGCGAAATCACCTTCAAGATGTTCGCCGGTGGGGTACTCGGCTCCGAGAAGGAAGTGATCGAGCAGGCGCAGATCGGTGCCGTGCAGATGACTCGGGTCAGCCTGGGTATCGTCGGCCCGGTGGTGCCGGATGTGAATGTGTTCAACATGCCCTTCGTGTTCCGCGACCATGAGCACATGCGCAAGATCATCGACGGCGACATCGGCCAGGAGATCCTCGACAAGATCACCAACTCCGAATTCAACCTGGTGGCACTGGCCTGGATGGATGGTGGCTCGCGCAGCATCTACACGAAAAAACCGGTACGCAGCCTGGAAGACCTCAAGGGCATGAAGATCCGCGTGCAGGGCAACCCGTTGTTCATCGACATGATGAACGCCATGGGCGGCAACGGCATCGCCATGGACACCGGCGAGATCTTCAGCGCCCTGCAGACGGGCGTGATCGACGGCGCCGAAAACAACCCGCCGACCCTGCTCGAACACAACCACTTCCAGAGTGCCAAGTACTACACCCTCACCGGCCACCTGATCCTGCCGGAGCCGGTGGTGATGTCCAAGACCACCTGGAACAAGCTCACCGCCGAGCAGCAAACACTGGTGAAGAAGGTCGCACGTGAGGCGCAGATGGAAGAACGTGCGCTGTGGGACGCCAAGTCCTCCGCTAGCGAAGAGAAGCTCAAGGCTGCAGGCGTCGAGTTCATCACCGTCGACAAGAAACCGTTCTTCGAGGCCACTGCATCGGTGCGCGAGAAGTACGGCGCGCCGTACGCCGACCTGATGAAGCGTATCGACGCCGTCCAGTAATACCGGCCCCTTCCAAGACGACCTCGGCAGTGCGGCGGCCGCCGCCCTGCCGCTTTGGTGATGCCTATGAAATCGCTTTTCCTGAGCGTGAACGACACGCTGTACCGCAGCTGCATCTGGATCGCGGGCCTGTCGATCCTGACCATGACGCTGATCATTCCGTGGGGCATCTTCGCCCGCTACGTGCTGGGCACCGGCTCCAGCTGGCCAGAGCCGGTCTCGATCCTGCTGATGGTGGTGTTCACATTCGTCGGTGCCGCGGCCAGCTACCGCGCCGGGGCGCATATGGCGGTGGGGATGATCACCGACCGTTTGCCACCGCTGCAGCGCCAGCTGGTCGCGCTGCTGGTGCAACTGCTGATGATCGTGGTGTGCGTGTTCATGACCTACTACGGCACCAAGCTGTGCATCACCACCTGGAACCAGTCGCTGGCCTCGCTGCCCGGTGTGCGGGTGGGCATGACGTACGCGCCGATCCCCGTCGGTGGCGTGCTGACGTTGATGTTCGTGCTGGAAAAACTCCTGCTGGGCGATCAGAGCAACCGCAAGGCGGTGCGCTTCGACCAGGTAGAAGAAAGCGAAGGAGCGGCATAAATGGATGCGTTCATTCTGTTGGGCAGTTTCATCGCGCTGATCCTGATCGGCATGCCGGTGGCCTATGCGCTGGGTCTATCGGCACTGATCGGCGCCTGGTGGATCGACATCCCGCTGCAGGCGATGATGATCCAGGTCGCCAGTGGGGTTAACAAGTTTTCGCTGCTGGCGATTCCGTTCTTCGTGCTTGCAGGCGCGATCATGGCCGAAGGCGGTATGTCACGCCGGCTGGTGGCGTTCGCCGGGGTGCTGGTGGGCTTCGTGCGCGGCGGGCTGTCGCTGGTCAACATCATGGCCTCGACCTTCTTTGGCGCAATCTCTGGCTCTTCCGTGGCCGACACCGCGTCGGTAGGTTCGGTGCTGATCCCGGAAATGGAGCGCAAGGGCTACCCGCGTGAGTTCTCTACCGCAGTGACCGTCAGTGGCTCGGTGCAGGCGCTGCTGACCCCGCCCAGCCACAACTCGGTGCTGTACTCGCTGGCCGCCGGCGGCACGGTGTCGATCGCCTCGCTGTTCATGGCCGGGGTCATGCCCGGGCTGTTGCTGAGCGCAGTGATGATGGGCCTGTGCCTGATCTTCGCGAGGAAACGCAACTACCCCAAAGGTGAAGTGATCCCGCTGCGCCAGGCCCTGAAAATCGCCGGTGAGGCGCTGTGGGGGTTGATGGCGATGGTCATCATCCTCGGCGGTATTCTGTCGGGCGTGTTCACCGCGACCGAGTCGGCGGCCGTGGCGGTGGTCTGGTCGTTCTTCGTGACCATGTTCATCTACCGCGACTACAAGTGGCGTGACCTGCCCAAGCTGATGCACCGCACGGTACGCACCATCTCGATCGTGATGATCCTGATCGGCTTTGCCGCAAGCTTTGGCTACGTGATGACGCTGATGCAGATCCCCTCGAAGATCACCACGGCGTTCCTGACCCTGTCGGACAACCGCTATGTGATCCTCATGTGCATCAACTTCATGCTGTTGCTGCTGGGCACGGTGATGGACATGGCGCCACTGATTCTGATCCTTACCCCGATCCTGCTGCCGGTGATTACCGGCATCGGCGTGGACCCGGTGCACTTCGGCATGATCATGCTGGTGAACCTGGGCATCGGGCTGATCACACCACCGGTAGGTGCGGTGCTGTTCGTGGGGTCGGCCATCGGCAAGGTGAGCATCGAGGCCACGGTGAAGGCGCTGCTGCCATTCTACCTGGCGCTGTTCATGGTGTTGATGGCCGTGACCTACATCCCGGCCATATCGCTGTGGCTGCCGAGCGTCGTGCTGTAAATGCCAATGGGGCTGCGCTGCAGCCCCGTTCTCTGCAAATGGATCCTGCACATGGCTGTCCCCTCTTCTGTCGCAACCCTCTTTCCGCGCAAGTTGGCCATTGCCCTGCTGGCGCTGCTGGCGTGCGCGTTCGCCGCCAACCACATCGCCGCGCGCATCGCGTTCGATGACGGCACCGGCGTGCTGCTGGCGATCCTCTGCCGCTCAGGCATTACCTTCCTGGTCCTGGCTGGCCTGCTGCTGTGGCAGCGCCAGGCACTCGGCATGCCGGCGGGCACACGGCGCTGGCAATTGCTGCTCGGCCTGCTGATCGCCACGCAGAGCCTGTGCCTGTATTCGGCGGTGGCGCGCATTCCGGTGGCACTGGCGCTGCTGGTGGGCAATACCTTCCCGATGTTGCTGGCACTGCTTAGCTGGGCGCTGGGCGGTGCACGCCCGACCGGCCGTACCGTGCTGTTCATGGGCCTGATCCTCTGTGGCCTGGTGCTGGCGCTGGATGTGCCGGCACGGCTGGCCGACAGTGGCGATGCCAACCCGCACTGGGCCCTGGGTGTCAGCCTGGCATTCTGCGCTGCATGTGTCTTCGCCTGCGCCTTGTGGATCACCGATCACAAACTGGCAGCCGTGCGCGGCCCGGTACGCAGCCTGCTGACCTTGCTGATCGTGTTCTCCAGCATGCTGGTCGCCGGCGTCAGCGGGGTGATGCCGTCGGGGTTGTCGATGCCCGTCAGCGCCAGCGGCTGGGCGGCCTTGGCCAGCCTGGTGGTGCTGTATGGCGTGGCCTTTACCCTGCTGTTTGTCTGTGTGCCACGGCTGAACATGGCGCAGAACGCGCCGGTGATGAATATCGAGCCGATCGCCACCTTGCTGCTGGGCTGGGCGTTGCTCGATCAACGCCTGAGCACCCTGCAGTTGATCGGCGGGGCCGTGGTGGTGTGCGGCATCGTGCTGCTGACCTACCGCCGGGCGAGCTGACCACACACTTTCGAAGGAGCCACTGATGGCTGTGACCGAACTGCACCTGCAAGACCACCTGACCCGATTGAGCCTCACGCCCGACCTGGGCGCCAGCCTGATCAACTGGCAGGTGAAGGCGACCGGGCAGGCGCTACTGCGCCACTCCGACCCGGCCGCGCTGGCCAGCGGTACGCCGCGGCAGTTGGCCTGCTACCCGTTGGCGCCGTGGTCCAACCGGATTGCCGAAGGGGGCTTCGCACGGCCCGAGGGCTGGCTGGCCTTGCCGCCCAACACCGCCCACGACCCCTACCCGATTCATGGCAGCGCCTGGCAGCAAGCCTGGCATGTGGACCACCACAGCGAGCGCCGCGCCCGGCTGTCGCTCGACAGTACGCTGCCATTTGCCTACCGGGCGACGCTGGATGTGCACCTGCATGAGGGCTGCCTGAACCTTGACTTGCATGTTACCCACCTGGATGAAGCTGCCACCTGGTACGGGCTGGGGCTGCACCCTTACTTCCCCCGCTACCCCGACACCCGGCTACAGGCTGCGGCGCAGCATGTGTGGCTGGCGGAAGAAGGCCGGCTGCCGTCATACCTGGCAGAGGTGCCTGCAGACTGGTGTTTCGAGGCGCCGGGCGCGTTGCCAGCGACGGGTGTCGATCATGCGTTTGGGGGTTGGCCTGGCAGTTGCGTGATCGAACAGCCCAGCGCGGGATATTCCCTGGCCTGCACGGCCAGTGGCTGCGAGCACTTCTTGTTGTTCTGCCCACCGGGCAAGGCGTTCTTCTGCTTTGAACCGGTCAGCCACCCGATCAATGCGCACCATCTGCCAGGGCGACCAGGCTTGCGATTGCTGCAACAGGGTGAAGAAATGAGCCTGGGCTTCAGGATGCAATACCAGGCCTTGTAACGGGTTTGCCTGGAGTGGGGCTGCTGCGCAGCCCCAACATCACACGCCTTACGCCAGAGCCCCAGCCGCGACCGCAGCAGGCCTGTCATCCGACGCCCCCCGCACCTCCCGCGCGACCTTCCACACCAGCACCGCGGCCACGATATCGAACGCCGCCAGCACCACGAACAGCGGGCTGTAGCCAATCTGCGTCACCAGGATGCCGAACACCAAGGTGAACACTGCCGCGCCCAGGTAGCCGCACATCCCGCCCATGCCCGTGGCGGTCGCCACCTGGTCCTTGCTGAACGAGTCCGAGGTGATCGAGTACAACGCACCTGACAGCGTCTGATGCGCGAAGCCACCAATACACAGCAGCAGGATCGCGGTGTACGGGCTTTCCACCAAGCCGATGCACGCTGGGCCGATCATGCAGCTGGCACCGAATACCAGCACCATCTTGCGCGAGGTGAACAACGACACCTTGAAGTAACGGTGGAACAGCGGGCTCAGGTAACCACCGAGCACGCAACCGATGTCGGCGGCAAGGAACGGCAGCCAGGCGAACATCGCCACTTCTTTGATGTTCATGTGCCGCTCGGTCATCAGGTACAGCGGGATCCAGGCATTGAAGGTCTGCCAGGCCGGTTCCGAGAGAATCCGCGCCGAGGCGATGGCGTAGAAGTTGCGGGTCTTGAAGATACGCTTCCAGGCGCCCTTCTCACGTTTCTCTTCCTTGAAGTGTGCTTCCTGGCCGGCAAGGATGTAGTCGCGCTCGTCACTGCTCAGGCGCTTCTGATCACGCGGGTGCTTGTAGAACAGCATCCACAGCAAAGTCCAGACGATGCCGGACGCCCCGACGATGACGAAGGCCAGCTGCCAGCCACTGTGCAGGATTGCCCACACCACCAGGGGAGGCGCCAGCAATGCACCGAGCGAGGAGCCGATGTTGAACCAGCCGATGGCCACCGAACGCTCCTTGGCCGGGAACCACTCGGTGGTGGCCTTGACGCCGGCGGGCAGGCCCGCCGCCTCGGTCATGCCTAGCAGCCCACGCATGAACGCCATGCTCTGCCAGCCCGTGGCCAAGGCAGCGCCGGCACAGGCCACCGACCAGGCCATGGCGAACACGGCAAAACCCAGCTTGGTGCCGATGAAGTCGATGAACCAGCCAGCGATCGGCTGCATGAGGGCGTAGCACACCTGCCAGGCAGCAACGATCTTGGCGTATTGCTCGGTGGTGATGGAGAGGTCGGTCATCAGGGTGGGGGCAGCCACCGAGAGGGTATTGCGGGCGAGGTAGTTGACGACGAGCCCAGCCGTGACAAGGCTGACCATCCACCAACGGATGCCTTTCATCTTCATGGTTCACCTGAATATTATTCTTAGAGGTGCGGGTGATTAGCTCAAGGCCGGCAGCGGCTAATTGAGACAATTTGTTTCAGGCGAAAGATTGCCATGTCGTAGGTCGTCGTACAACATAAATTATCAATGCATGAGCTGATCAAGCCGCCAGCCACAAATACTTTCGGCAGAGAAAAGGCTAGTTGTACGACCTCAATCCAATCCTTGAGCCCGCAGCTCATGGGCCAGCATGTCGATGAATGCCCTCACCTTGGCCGATCCGTATTTGCTCTCACGGTGCAACACATGAATCGGCCAGGGCGCCTCTTCGTACTCGGCAAGAATCACCTGCAATTGCCCACTCGCCACCTCGTCCGCCACCTGGTAAGACAACAACCGTGCAATCCCCAACCCACCGCTGGCTGCGGCAATCGCCCCGTCATTGCTGGTCACTGTCAGCCGAGGTTTCATGCGCACCAGGGTCGGTTCATCGGTGACGCCGAAGCGCCAACCCGCCCGGGGCGAAAGGTTGGTGGTGCCGATTACCGCATGGCCCGGCAAATCCGAGGGGTGCTGCGGTACGCCATGGCGCGCCAGGTAGTCGGGCGAGGCGCAGAGCATGCGCCGCACCCTGCCCACCCGCAGTGCCTTCAGCCCCGAGTCTGGTAGCGGGCCGATGCGCACGGCCACGTCCATGCCCTCCTCGACCATGTTGACGATGCGGTCGAGAAAGTAGGCAGACACATCCACTTCGGGGTACTGCTGCAGGTACCGTACGATGCACGGCATGACGAACTTCTTGCCGAACAGGATCGGCGCAGTGACGGCCAGATCGCCCTTGGGCGTGGCGTTGATGCCAGCGGCCGCCTCGTTGGCTTCGAGGATGCTGGCAAGGATGTGGCGGGTGTCTTCCAGGTAGCGACCGCCCGCCTCGGTCAGGCGCACGCTGCGCGTGGTGCGCAGCAGCAGCTTGACCCCCAGTTGCTCTTCCAGTGCACTGACAGCACGCGTCACCGCCGCAGGCGAGATGTCCAGCCGGCGGGCAGCGGCGGCGAAGCTTTCCAGCTCGCCGACCGCGACGAATACCTTCATCAGGTGGATGTGGTCCATGCCAGCTCCTGGGCGTAGGGGGTTGGGGGATTATCGGGTATCAGCAGGTTTTGTGCTGCTGCAAGAGCCCTTGCAGACCGCATCAAAGTTCCAGCACCAGGGCCTGCCCGCCCTCCCCCACGTTGGCCGGCACTGCACAGCAGATCAGCACCGTGCCCTCATCAGGCATTTCTGCTGGCGGGTTCGGGTAATGCACCTGGCCACTCACTACCCGGGTCTTGCAGGTGCCGCATGAACCGCCCCGGCAACTGAAGTCCGGCGACAGCCCGCGCGCCTCGGCAAGCTCCAGCAAGGTCCCGCTGCCCGGTGCCCAGCGCGCCTCCTTGGCCGAGCTGGCAAAGTACACCGGCACGGGTTCGCTCGCAGCCGGCGGCTGTTGCAGCACAGGCTGGTCGTCATCGGTGTGCCGCCTGAGCGTCGAGGGCCCGAAGGCTTCGGCATGGATGCGAGCGTCGGGAACGTTCACGGTGCGCAACCCTTCGTACAGGTCCTGGGTAAAACGGGCGGGGCCGCACAGGTAGAAGTCATAGTCATCCAGCGTCAGCGTGGCCTTCACCTGTTCGATGCCCAACCGGCCAGCATGCTCGTAGTCGCGGCCCAGCACGGCACCTGCTTCAGGCTGGCTGAGGCAGCGGTGCAGGCTCAACAGCGCGCCCGCCTGCCGCTGCAGGCTGGCCAGCTCCTGCTGGAACGGCAAATCCGCCAGGCTGCGCGCACCGTGAAACAGGTGTATACGTCGGGCCTGGCGCTTGGCCAATTGCTCGCGCAACATGGCGATGAGTGGGGTGATGCCCACGCCCGCGCCGATCAGTACGATCGGCCGTTCGCTTTGCTCATCCAGGGTAAAACTGCCCATGGGCAGACGCACGTCGAGCAGGTCACCCACAGCGATGCGTTCATGCAGATAGCGCGAGGCCGGGCCCTGGGCCTTGACGCTGATGCGCAGGTAGCCGTCCGACGGCGCGCTGGAGACGCTGTAAGTACGCACCAGCGGGGCGTCACTGCCCAGCGCGATACGCACAGGGATATGCTGCCCCGGCGCAAACTGCACGGGTGCATCTGCCGCCAGGTAGAAGGAGCGTATACCCCGGCTCTCCTGCTCCAAGCGCACCACGCGCCACGCCAACCACTGGCGCTGGCGCTCGCGCTGCTGCAGGCGCGTGTCGGCCTCTGCCCAGGTACCGGTCATCAGGCTGGTCGGCGCGTATTCCTGGAACGCCCAGCGCAACGACACCGCTTTCGGGCGCCACACCACCCGCTCGACCTCCAGGGTCCACAGCCGCTCAGCCCCCTCGAAGGCGGTGATGGCAGGGCTGTCCAGTATCACCTCGGCACGCCCGGACAACTGCAGTACATTGCCCGTGGCAAAGTCGATGAACAGCAAGCCAGCCAAGGGGTTGACCAGCAAGTTGCCCAGCGTGTTGAAGTGCAGGTTGCCGGCGTAGTCGGGAATGCTCAGGCGGTTGCCTTCGACCTTGACGAACCCTGGCCGGCCGCCGCGGTGGGACACGTCCACCGAACGCTGGCCGTCTTCGTGGTCGACGTAGCTTGCGACGAAAAAGGTATCGGCCATCTCGATCATGGCAACGGCGCGGGCATCGAGTGCTGTCGCATCGAAGCGACCTTGTGCGGGCTCATCAATACGGGTGTAGTCGCGCCGTTGAATGTACTGCGGGCAGTTGCCGAACGACTGCTCCACACTCACTTGCAGCTGGCCGTTGGTTGCCTGGCTGATCATGCCGTTGATGCGGTTGCGCCGGCGGGTATGCAGTTCGATGCCCAGCAGCCCGATCGCCTGCCCGCCCGCCAAGCCTTGGGTGGCAGGGTCATCTGCGTTGAGGTCCGCATCGATCATCAGCTGCCGCGGGTGGGGCGAGCTGACGAAGCCTTCCGGGCCTTCGAGCAGGGTCGCCCACGGTTTGCCGTAGGCATCCACGCTGCCCGCCACCATGAACGGCAGTTGCTGATAGAACGCGCGATGCTGATCGGGCATGTGGTCGCGGATTACCTTCTGCCCGAACACCTCCATGCGCTCCGACACACCGACCTTTTCCTGCAGGGTTTTCTCACCGCTGTGCCAAGGTGACGAGCGATGGCCTGGGAGCTGATTCATGGTGGCATTCCTCGGACGGGCTGGGGCTTAAACGGTGGCTTGCAGGCCCGCCGCAGTGCGCGGCATCGGCACGAAACCTGGCAACGCCTCGACCCGCGCCAGCCAGCTGCGCACGTTGGCGTATGGCTCCAGCGAGACATTGCCTTCCGGTGCGTGGGCGATATAGGAATAGTTGGCGACGTCGGCGATGGTGGGCGTGCTGCCAGCCAGGAAGGGGGACTTGGCCAGTTCGGCGTCAATCACCTTGAGCAGGGTATGGGCACGACCGATGACTTCATCGGTGTTGAACGAAGCACCGAACACCGTGACCAGGCGAGCGGCGGCCGGGCCAAACGCCAAGGGCCCTGCTGCAACCGATAACCAGCGTTGCACACGGGCTGCGGCTGCGGGGTCCTCGGGCAACCAGGTGCCGTTGTCGTACTGCTTGGCCAGGTACACCAGGATGGCATTCGAGTCGGCGACGACCGTGCCGTTGTCATCGATGACGGGGACTTGGCCGAACGGGTTGAGGGCAAGGAACTCGGGCTGCTTGTGTGCACCCTTGGCCAGGTCGACGAAGACCAGCTCGGTGGGCAGGTTCAGCAGCGAGAGCATCAGCTCAATGCGGTGGGCGTGGCCGGACTTGGGGAAGTTGTAGAGTTTGATTGGGTTCGACATGGGCTTGGCTCCTGGACAGCACCGGAATGGGCTGATACAGGCCATGTTGAACTGATTCGACAGGCAGCAGAATTAGCGCGGGAGGGAAACGATAATTTCGCACAGCGAAACAATAAGGGTAGAAGCGACATCAGGCCGCTTCTACAGGGGATGCGGTCGCTTCAATGACGCTGACGATGGAAGCGGTACAACGCGCGTGCCGCGTCGATTACATGGGGGACACAGGCTTGAATGTCGTCCTCGCTCATTTGGTCGAGCAACTCGAAATTGTCTTCGAGGCCGTGCAGCGAGATCGCTTTGAGCAGGGGATCCTGCTCCGCAGGCAACTCGCTCCAGGCAGCGACCTGAGTGCCGCGCATGTAACCGAAGCACCACTCCTCCATGATGATCACCCCGTCTTCACCTTCTTCGAATACCGGCTCGAAGTGATCGACGTTGTCAGCGAGCTCTTCCGCCACCTGGCTGGCATAACGCAACATCAGCGCCGTGTAGGCCTCTTCATGCGCAGGCTTCTTGAAGTTTGGCACCTTGCCACCTGCAACGGCAGGTAACCATTGCTCGGGGTGGACAGTGACCGGCGAGCTGGCAAGGGCGGTGAAAAAGCCATTGAGCTCGGCCAGGTTGATCACCGAATAATCGTTGCCGTAAGTGATCAGCAGGTCTTCAAGGCGGTGGAGTTCTTTTTCGCTGAGCGCGCGGAGCATGTGGGGATCCTAGGGTGAAGATTTGGCCTGCACCCTAGCACATGAGGAAATGGATCGAAGTATTTGTTGCCTGCCGCAAAGCATTCGCGGGCAAGCCCGCGCTCACATGGAATACACCGCCCTTGGGCAAGTTGTAATCCTGTGAGCGTGAGCTTGCCCGCGAACAGGCGGTCAAGCTTTATACCGCCAGCGCGCGCTCACGCAGCTCGCTGTTGAGGATGCGGTCGTTCTCGCTGTAGTCGACCGGGCAGTCGATCACGTGCACACCTGGGGTCTTGATGCAGTGCTCGAGCAGCGGCAGCAAGCCTTCGGCGCTATCCACGCGGTGGCCATTGGCACCGTAGGCTTCGGCGTATTTGACGAAGTCCGGGTTGCCGTAGTCCAGGCCGAAATCGGTGAAGCCCATGTTCGCCTGCTTCCAGCGGATCATGCCGTAGCCGTCGTCACGCAGAATCACCACGGTAACGTGCATGCCCAGACGGACTGCAGTTTCCAGCTCCTGGCTGTTCATCATGAAGCCGCCGTCGCCACACACCGAGATCACTGGGCGGTCCGGGTACACCAGGTGCGCCGCCATGGCCGACGGCAGGCCAGCGCCCATGGTCGCCAGGGCGTTGTCGAGCAGCACGGTGTTGGGCTTGTGCGCCTTGTAGTTGCGGGCGAACCAGATCTTGTAGATGCCGTTGTCCAAGGCCACGATGCCTTCGGAAGGCAGCACGCGACGGATGTCGGCCACCAGACGCTGCGGGTAGATCGGGAAGCGGTCGTCGTCGCCGCCTTCGGCGATTTGGGCTTCGTTGGCTTCACGGATGGCCATCAGGCGGGTGAAGTCCCAGTGCGAGGTGTCGCCCAGGCCTTCGGCGATCTGCCAGACGGCGTTGGCGATGTCGCCGATCACTTCGACCTGTGGGAAGTACACGGCATCGACTTCGGCGGAGCGGAAGCTGATGTGAATGACTTCAGTGCCGCCACGGACCATGAAGAACGGCGGCTTTTCGATCACATCGTGGCCGATGTTGATGATCAGGTCGGCGGCTTCGATCGCACGGTGCACGAAGTCACCGGACGACAGCGCAGCGTTACCCAGGAAGCGCGGGCTGCGCTCGTCGACCACGCCCTTGCCCAGCTGAGTGGTGACGAATGGGATACCGGTCTTGTCGATCAGTTGCTTGAGGACCTTGGCGGTCATCTTGCGGTTGGCACCGGCGCCGATCACCAGGATCGGGCTGCGCGCGGTGCGCAGTTTCTCGATGGCGGCTTCGATGGCCACATGTTCGGCCAGCGGACGACGGTGCAGGCTGCGGGGGATCGGCATGGCATCGGTCTGCTCGGCAGCGATGTCTTCCGGCAGCTCCAGGTGCACGGCACCGGGCTTTTCCTCTTCGGCCAGGCGGAACGCTTCACGCATGCGCGAAGGGATGTTGTCGGCCGAGGCGAACTGGTGGGTGTACTTGGTGATGGGGTCCATCATGCCGCACACGTCGATGATCTGGAAGCGGCCCTGTTTGGACTTCTTGATCGGCTTCTGGCCGGTAATCATCATCATCGGCATGCCGCCGAGGTAGGCGTAGGCACTGGCGGTAACCAGGTTGGTCGCGCCGGGGCCGAGGGTCGACAGGCTGACGCCGGTCTTGCCGGTCAGGCGGCCATAGGTAGCGGCCATGAAGCCCGCGGATTGCTCGTGACGGGTCAGTACCAGCTTGATCTTCGACTTGCGCAGGGATTCCAGCAGGTCGAGGTTCTCCTCACCGGGAATGCCGAACACATACTCGACACCTTCGTTTTCCAGGCATTGCACAACGACATCGGCGGCCTTGGCCATCTTGCTCTCTACCTCAAGTGATAGGACGGTGAAAGTCCATAAATGCGCAGCACGGCACGCTGGCATCGCTCTATCCGGGCGCGAGGTTGCCCCGAACCTAAGTCTTGACGCAGGCTAGGCAGGGCAAAGTCACGTGTACGAACAGGATTAATTGTCGCACCCTTGAGCGCAGTTGAAGAGGTACAGGACGGACAAAACATCTTTGCCTGGAGACAGGGCTATAGCTATAAAAACGCCAG
>NZ_JANIAG010000141.1:0-15030 GCF_028682155.1 Pseudomonas sp. 39004 | reverse complement strand
TGCCGGAGTAGCTATGCCCACCCCCCCAATGCGGTAAGCTTCAGGCCATGAACCTCGACACCCGCATCAAGTACCGCCACCTGCTGTGCTTCCTGGAGATCGCCCGGCAGGGCAGCCTGGCCAGGGCTGCCGACAGCCTCGCGATCAGCCAGCCAGCGATTTCCAAGACCCTCAAGGAACTCGAAGAGCTGCTGGAAGCACGCCTGTTCGAACGCAGCCGGCACGGCGTCGAACTGACCCCGGCCGGCACCCGCTTCATGCGCTACGCCGGGCCCAGCGTACAGGCCTTGCGCGATGGCGTGAGCAGCCTGCGCGGCGAAGCACGGGCGCCGTCGCAAGTGCGCATTGGCGTGCTCTCTACCGTCGAGGGCTTGTTGATGCCCGAAGTGCTGTGCCGCCTGCATCAGCGTCATGAGGCGTTGCTGATCAGCGTGGTGACCGGGGCCAGTGCGCAGTTGCTCGGGCAATTGCGCCTGGGTGAGCTGGAGCTGGTGGTCGGGCGCATGACCGACAGCCCGCAGATTCAAGGCCTGTCGTTCGAGCACCTGTACAGCGAGTCGATGAGCCTGGTCGTGCGGCCGGGGCACCCGCTGCTGGCCACCACGCCAGTGGAGCGGGCGCAGGTGGGGCGCTATCCGCTGGTCTTGCCACCCCCCGGCACCACCATTCGCCAGCACGCCGACAGCCTGTTCGTTCAATGTGGTGTGCAGCTGCCGGCGCAACGCTTGGAGACCTTGTCGCTGGCCTTGAGCCGCCGCTATCTGCTGGGCAGTGATGCCGTGTGGGTGGCACCGCGCGACGCCGTGCTGATCGACCTTGGCCGTGGCGAACTGGTCGAACTCGACCTGGGCGTGCGCGAGCCGGGCGGCTCGGTCGGCATCTGTCGCAATGCCGCCTTGCCGCAGAGCCTGCCGGGGCAGTGGGTGTGCGAGGTGCTGCGCGAGGTGGCGGGGCAGTACCGCGAGGGTAGCTACCCTTGAACCCGTGCTGTCAGCAGGGCACTGAGCGCCTTGAGGTTGTCATCACTCAGGCTGCCGCTGGCCGCCATCAGGCGTAGCTGCGCCTGCAAGATAGCGTAGCGCTGGCGGGCCAGTTGCAGGCGGGTGCGGGTTAGCTGCTGCTCGGCATCCAGCACGTCGCTGCTGATGCGCGCGCCTGCCTCGAAGGCGTGCGTGGTGATCCGCAGGTCACTCTGGCTGGAGCGCATGGCCTGTTGCAGGGCCTGATACTGACTGATGCCGCCCGTCAGGTTGAGGTAGGCCTGGCGCGCCATGAAATCAGCTTCGCGCCGTGCATCTTCCAGTTCATCTTCCGCCGCGCCCTGCAGGGCACGCGCCTCGCGGGTACGGCTCTGAGTACCGCCACCGGCATACAGCGGCACGCTCAGTTGCACGCCAACCACCGTCTGGGTGTATTTCTCCTCGGGTACGGTAACGTCGTAAAGGCTGCCACCGACCGAGGCAAACCGGCCATGCGCGGCCACCAGGTCGAGGGTCGGCAGGTGGCCGGCTCGTTGTTTTTCCACTTCCTGCTCGGCGATCAGCTGGCGCACCTCGGCGGCCTGCACCTTCAGGTTGTGCTGGCGTGCCTGGTCGGTCCAGGCATCCAGCCGTGCCGGTTGCGGGCCACTGAACGCCACCTCGTCGTCGAGCCTGGCCAACTCGCCCGGCGTGCTGCCCGTCAGCCTCGCCAATGCCTGCTGGTTGAGGCGCAAGGCATTACCGGCGGCAATCTGTTCGGCCAGCGCCAGGTCGTAGCGGGCCTGGATGCGCTGCACTTCGTTTTCGGTCCCCGAGCCCTCGCGCCGAAAGCGCTGTGCCTTGTCCAGTTGCTGGCCAAGGGTCTGCACCTGCTGGCGGCTGGTGCCCAGTTGGTCTTCGGCAAGCAACAGCTCGAAGTAGGCGTCGGCCACGCGCAGTATCAGGTCCTGGCGCGCGGCCAGCAGGTCGATTTCGCCCGCCGTTGCCAGGGCCTTGCCCTGTTCATGGCCGATGACGTTCTGCCAGCGCAGCAGGGGCTGGATCAATACCAGCGCGTAGGCATTGGAGTTGTCGCGGTTGCGGCTGGCCGCCCCGCTGTGTTCGCGGTCGACCCAGGCTGCGCCGCTTTCCAGGGACAGGTGCGGCAGCAACGTGGCCAACCCCTGCGGGGCCTTTTGTGCAGCCGCCAGCTGGCGTTGCTGGGCGGCGGCATAGGCCATGTCATGCCCCAGGGCCTGCTGGTAGGTCTGGTACAGGTCGCGGGCCTGTACGGGGCTGGCGCAGACCAGCGCCAGTATCAGCACCGCTAGGCGGATTCGTGTGCATTGTCCGAGCACGTCGCGGACTCCTTTGCAAGTGAGGGCTTGTGTTGGCGGGGGTTGCGCATCAGTAGCACCATCGGGACGCCGATCAGCATCACCGCACCGAGCAGGCCGAAGAGCATGCTGAAACCGAGCATCTGCGCCTGCTCCCGGGCCTGGACGAAGGCCAGCAGGGCGTTGGCCTGGTCAGCGCCGAGCAGCTCGGTGGAGAGCCGCCGCGGGTCGAGGCTGGCCAGGTCCCAGCCGCTGGTGACCAGGCGGTTTTCGTCGACATGCTCGGCGAGCTGCCGGTAGCGCGCCCAGGAAAAACGTGTGAGCAGGGTGGCGGCGATGGCGATACCGACGCTGCCACCGAGCTGGCGCATCAGGTTGAGCACGCCGGAACCTACCGAGATCAGCTGTACCGGCAGTTGGCGCATGGCCAGGTTGGTCAGCGGCACGAAGATCATGCCCAGGCCGAACCCCCGGATGATCAGCGGCCAGTACAGTGTGTCGGGGTTGCTCTGCAGGGTGAACTGGGTATGCAGGTACATGGCGTAGCCGTAGACCAGGATGCCCACGCAGATGAAGTAGCGCTCATCGATGCGGTTTTCCTGCGACAGCTTGCCGATTACCAGGGTGCTTACCGCGCTGGCCAGGGCCCCAGGGAAGATCACCAGGCCGCTCTGGTAGGCACTTTGTTCGAGCAGCGTCTGCAGCAGCAGGGGCACCATGAACAGCGTGCTGTACAGGCCGAAACCGACGCAGAAGGCGCACACCGAACCCAGCAGGAACTCGCGGTTGTTGAACAGCGCCAGGTTGACGATCGGGTTGCTCACCCGCCGCTCCCAGTAACAGAAGCCCACCAGGCCAAGCAGCGCCAGGGCCAGGCACAGCAGGCTCAGGTCCGACTCCAGCCAGTCCCAGTGCTCGCCGCGCTCCAGCAGGATCTGCAAGCTGCCGACACCGACGGCAAGCAACAGGAAGCCCAGGTAGTCGATGCTCTGCGGGCGGCGCTCGTTGGGCGAGTCGCCCACGCACAGCCAGGCCAGCAGCAGGGCCAGCGCACCAATGGGCAGGTTGATCAGGAAGATCCAGTGCCAGGAGAACTCATCAATCAGGTAGCCCCCCACCGACGGGCCGAGGGTCGGCCCCATCATCACCCCGACGCCATACAAGGCCATGCCTGAGCTGACCTTCTCCTTGGGGAACACGTCATAGATGATCGCCTGCGAGATGCCTAGCAGTCCGCCCCCGGCCAGGCCTTGTATCACGCGCCACAGCACCAGTTGCCAGAGCTCCTGGGACACGGCGCAACCGAGCGACGCCAGCACGAACAGCGCCGACGACACCAAGTAGTAGCGGCGCCGGCCAAACCAGGCAGACAGCCAGCCGCTGGCTGGCAGGATCACCACATTGGCCACGATGTAACCGGTAGAGATCCAGGAGATTTCGTCCACCGACGCGCCAAAGCTGCCCATCAGGCTCGGAATGGCGACGTTGACGATGGTCACGTCGAGCAGCTCCATCATCGAGATCAAGGTCACCGTCACGGCCACCAGCCAGGGCGACTTCATAGTGCCTGCCCGCTGTCGCGGGTATCGACCTCGACGAACACGCTCATGCCTTGGCTAAGTGCCTGCTGCATGGCCGTGGGCAGTTGCCGGAACTCGATCCGTGCCTGGATGCGCTGCACCACCTTGGTGAAGTTGCCGGTGGCGTTCTCCTGCGGCAGCAGCGAGAACCGCGCACCGGTGGCCGGTACCAGGCTGTGCACCACACCCTCGAGCTGTTGCCCCGGAAAGGCGTCGACGCTGATGCGTGCCGGTTGGCCGACCCGTACTCGGCCGATCTGGGTTTCCTTGAAGTTGGCCACCACCCACATGCGCTCGGTGCTGACCAGGCTCAGCAGCTTTTGCCCGGCCACCACGAATTGCCCAGGCTGCACATCCTTGTGCACGATGACCCCGGCCCGTGGCGAGGCCTGCCGGGTATCCTGCAGCTCGATACGGGCCAGGGCCAAGGCCGATTCGGCTGCCTTGATCCGGTACTCTTCCACCTTCAGTGCCGCCTGGTTGGCCAAGGTGCCTTCACGGGCGGCAGTGGAGTTGTCCCGGGCAGCCTGCAATTGATGGTTCAGGGCATCGAAGCGGGCGCGCGCGGCTTCCAGGTCCTGGGTGCTGACCACACCCTGCTCGGCCAGCCGTTGCGTGCGCCGATAGTCGCTGCGTGCCTGCTCGGCGTTGGCCACCAGTTGTCCGATAGTGGCCTGTGCTGCCTGGCTGCGTGCGGCGGCACTGCGCACCTGGCTGTCCATCAGGCCAGGCATGCCGCCCTGGCCTGTGGCGACCAGCGCGCCCAGATAATTGGCTCGGGCCTGTTCGAGCCGCTGCTGGTATTCGTCCTCACGCACCTGGAACAGCAGGTCTCCCTGCTTCACCCGGGTGTTCTCGTGCACCGGCACTTGTACCACCACGCCGCTCAGCCTGGCTCGGATGGGGATGATCACGCCTTCCACTTCGGCGTTGTCGGTGCTGACGTACTGCTTTGCGTATTGCCAGCGTTGCAGCCCCAGTACGGCCAGGCCTGCGATGACCAGCACCGATACTGCCAACTTGGTGTACTTGCCTTTCACCATGTCACACGCTCTCGTCCTTGTCGTTTAAGGCCATTGCCCCTTGCCTGCGGTGCGCGCAGGCAAGGGGCAATGCTCAGCTGGCTGCCGCCACGCAAGTGGCTTGCGCAGTCGCGGTGGCGCGCTGGTCGAGCAGTTCGAACACGCCGTCCCACAGCACGGTACGGGCCACCAGCGCATCGGCTGCACTCTTGGCCAGCGCCTGTTGCTGTGCGGGTTCGCTGACGATCTCGGCGATGATGCGTTTGGCCGCCGGGCCGTGATCGTCACCGTCCATCTCGATGTGGCGCTTGAGGTAGTAGGTCAGCATCGGCACGCTGGCTTCCTCGATCGCCCAGCGCTGCAGCAGGCCGCCGAACATGTCGGGGATGATGTCCTCGCGGCCGAAGAAGAAGTACGCCAGTACCTGCTCGGTCGAGCCGTGCAGGGCAACGTCGAGGGTCTTGCTGACGAACACCTTGGCCGGCAGCGGGATGTCGACGTTGGTCAACGCCTGGGCCAGTGGCACGCCTGCTTGCAGCAGGGCCTGGAATTGACGGAACGGGCCAGTGTCGGCGCCAATCTCGTCCATGGCGCTGAGGTACAGGTCCAGGTGGCTGATGAAGCCGCCGCCAGGGTGCTCGTCGGTTTCTTCGCCGGTGACGATCTCGTTGATCAGCCGCGCGGCAATGATGTGCCGCGGCGGCAGCCAGGGCAGGCTGACGCAGGTCAGGTCGCGCTGGATACGCTTGAGCAGCGTCATGAAATCCCACACGGCGAACACGTGGTTCTCCATCAGCAGGCGCACGTCATCCAGCGAGCTGATCCTGGCGAACAGGGGGTGTGCCAGCAGGGTGCGGCGTTCATTCTCGATCATTGCATCTACATCAAAAGACATACTCGGCTCCTTGAGTGTGGGGGCGGTGTACCGGGCGCAAATTACTGCCCGGGGCGGCCTGGCGGTGGCATTGCTTGCCAGGCGCCGGCATAGGGGAAACGTGCCTTGCAGTAGCGCAAGGCGCCGAAGAAACGCGGTTCGAGCAGCGCCTGCCGGCCTTCGTACCAACCGCTGGCGAGCAGTTGGCGGTGCAGCCGTGGCAGGCGCCAGCACGGCACCCGCGGGTACAGGTGGTGCTCCAGGTGATAGTTGGAACCCAGGTGCAGCAGGGTGCTCAGCCAGGCGGTGCGCGAGCGTGCCACCGGCCGGTCGACGCAGGCCTCGAAGGCATGCTCCTGATAGGCGTTGAGCGCGGAAATCAACAAGGCCAGCAACAGGCACCCAGCCATCGCCGGCAGTAGCACCGGCCACTGCGTCGCCAGCGCCAGCCACAGCGCCGGCCACAGCAGTTGGCAGGCCAGATTGACCCTGGCCAGCAAGCGGATCTGCTTGTCCGGAAGCGGCAGCGTGCCTTCGACCTTGGCGCCGGGCAGGGCCAGGCGCACGGTCTGCAGCAGGTACCAGGCGGTGGCATGCAGGCGCGACACCAGCAGCCGGGTAACGGCCAGGCGATAGCGCCGCAACAGGCGCCAGTCCGGGTCCTTGGGGCCGCCGTTATGGCGATGGTGCTGCCAGTGGTCGACGAAGTAGCCGGTGACGCAGAAGCCGGTCAGCATCGAACTCAGCAACACCGCCAGCATGCAGCTGTACAGCCGGTTTTCGCTAAGGTTGAAGTGGAAGCCCTCGTGGCCCAGGATGCCCTGCAGAAACAGGCCGTAACCCGCCGGCAGCAGCAGTGGAAGGGCCAGCGGCCATGCCTGCGGCAGCTGGCTGAGGGTCTCCACCAGTACTGCCAACGGGACGGCGAACAGCAGCAACGCATAGCCGACCACCCAGGTGGTTTCCAGCGCCGACGGCTTGAGCAGGCTGCGGTCCGGGCGTAGCGTGGGCTTGTCCAGTGCCAGTTGCGTCATCGGCCTGCCCTCAGTCGATCAGTTCGGGCTTGAGCGACAGCTGCCCGGCGTTGCTCAGGCGGCGCAGGCGCAGGCTGATGAACGCGTCGACCACGCTCGGCAGCCAGCGGGCGGTGTACATGGCCACGCTGCCGAGGAAGGTCAGGCCACGGTTGCGCAGGCCACGCTGGGTGCAGGCACGTACCAGGCCATTGCTGGCGTCATCGAGTTTTTCTTCCAGCGACAGCAGCACGCGCTCGCCGCGCTTGAAGCTGACCAGGCGCTTGACCGACAGGCCGACCCGTTCGGCCGGGTCGTGAATGGCCGTGTCGATGAACCCAGGGAACACTGTTACCACGTCCAGTTGCCCGGGGTACTGCATGCGCAGTACATCCGAATAGGCGCTCATGGCCCGTTTGCTGGTGGCATAGGCAGCGACGTAGGGCGCGTTCACCAGGGCAAACAGCGAAGACACGTTGACCACCTTGCCCTGCGTGCGCAGCAGCGCCGGCAAGAACCGCGAGGTCAACTGCCAGGGGGCCAGCAGGTTGATTTCCAGGGCGCGGCGCACGTCGTCGTTTACCCCCGTCTCGCCGCGCTCCAAGGTCAGCACCCCGGCATTGTTGACCAGGATGTCGATGTCGCCGAAGCGCTCCAGGATCGAGGCGGCGGCTTCGTCCAGGCGCTCGCGGTCGCACAGGTCGAGCAGGTAGTAGGCATCGAAGTTGAGGGCCGTGTGCGGTTCGAGCCGGTCGATGCCGATCACGGTTGCACCTTGCTGCTTGAGCTTGCGCGCGGTTTCCAGGCCCAGGCCGCGTGCCGCGCCGGTGATGACGACGATCTTGTTGAGCAGTTTCACAGGGTGACTCCATTGGCAATGCTGAAGGTGGCGCCATGCAGGTAGCGGTCGAGGTTGGCCGTCATGCTGAAACGCCCGGGAGGGTGGAACTGCAGGCCACGGGTGCTGGCCAGCCAGTCGCAACTCAGGTTCGAGCGGATGAAGGCCAAGCCACCGAGCATCTGGTGGGCCAGGTCGGAGGCGCTGGCCAGTTGCTGCTCGATGCCGTAGCGGGTCAGCAGCAGGCGCGCCAGCAAGTCATCGGCGTCGCCTTGCAGCTGATCGACCTCATGCGCCAAGCCCTCCAGGGCGCTCAGGCACAATTGCAGTTGGCAGGCCAGTTGCACCCGCTGCTGGTCGCTCCAGCGGCGCTCGTCGATTGCCCGCTCCACCAGGCCCATGCAGGCCCCCAGGTAACTGGCGCTGATCAGCAGCTCGAACCAGATGAAACCGATGGTCTGTACGTCGCCCAGCTGCGACTTCAACCCGGCGGAGAAGATCATCTTCTCGCTGACGTACACATCCTCCAGGCGCAGCTCCAGGCTCTGTGCACCGGCCAGGGCGCTGTTGCCCCAGAACGGGTGGTGGCTGATGCCTGGTGCGGACGCGGGGATGAGGGCGATCATCAGCTCTTCGCCATGCTCGCTGGCACGGCTGAAGCTGGCGGTCAGCAGGTCCATCGAGCGGGTCAGGCTGCACGGTTGCTTGCTGCCGCTCAGGCGTACGCCGTCGGCCAGTTGCAAGGCTTCCATGCCGGCATCGAGGATGCCGCCACCAGGCACGCCTTCAGCGAAGCCGGACGCCAGCAGCAGGCGTTGCCGGGCGATGGCTGACAACAGCAGGCCTTCGGCGCCTGTGCCCTTGGCGGCAACCGCGACCAGGCTGGCCACGGAAAACTGATGCATGGTGCTGGCCACGGCCAGCGAGGGCGACAAGGCGCCGAGGGCGAGCTGCACATGCAGCGCTTCGCGCGCGCTGGCCCCCAGGCCACCGCCAGCCCCGGGTACCAGCAAGGCAACCGGCCCGTTTTGTTTGAACCAGTCCACCACCGGGCTACCTGCCGCCTCGCGCTGCTCGAATGGCAGCTCTGTCAGCAGGTCGGCGAAGCCTGGGGCAAAGCGGTTCAGGGTTTGCCTGGCGTTTTGCAGGAGTGGCAACGGCATGGCATCAATCCTTGATCTGGCTGTTCGGGAACAGGCCACTGATGATGGCGCTGATGTTGTCGTGGATAGCTTGCCGGGCTACCGGGTCGAGCATGTCGGCAAGCATCGGCAGGCCCAGGTCGAAGCACGAGCGGAAGGCAATGCTGGCGCCCTCGGCGGTTTCGCTGACTTGCCAGGAGCCGGAGAAGTGGTCGATGTCGCCTGCGGTCTGGCGGAAGTGGATATGCAGGTTGTCGGGGTCGAAGACATCGCGTTCCTGCCACTTGAGAATGCCGCTGTGGAAGTTCACCTCCCAGTTGCTCAGCACCTCGTGCTCATGGATCGATTCGATCTCGATGTTGCGCACCGATTCGCACAGCTGGGGGTAGAGGCTGAAGTTGCTGATAGCGGCGTAGACCTGTTCGGCACTCTGGCTGGGAACATGGGCGGTCAGGCTGACTTCTTTCATTTCGGTGTCCTATTCGAAGGTGCGGGCAAGGGCGCGGGCGAAACCGCCAAGCAGCCATTCAACGTCGCTGTCGCTGTACAGGGCTGGCGGTGTCAGGCGGATTACCCGGTGATCGTTGAGCGAATGGTTGACCACGATGCGTTGGTCGATCAGGTGCATGACCATGTTTGCCGCCAGCCCGGCGTCGGCGAACTCGAGCCCGAGCAGCAGGCCGGCGCAACGCAGCTGCACCTGGGCGCCGCGCGGGTGTTGCCGCAGCACGGTCTGCAGGCCCAGCTGCAGGCGTTGGCCCAGTGCTGCGGCGCGCTCCACCAGCTGTTCGCGCTGCATCACATCGAGGGTCGCCATCACTGCGGCCATGGCCAGCGGGTTGGCGCCGAAGGTGGAGGTGTGCATCAACGGGTTGCGATTGAGCGGTGCCTGCATGTCGGCGTTGCAGACCATGGCGCTGACCGGCACGCAGCCACCGGACAGGCTTTTGCCGACCAGCAGGATGTCGGGCACCACTGCCTCGTGGTCGCAGGCCCACCAGCGACCGGTGCGGCCGAGGCCAGACTGGATTTCATCGGCAATCAGGATCGCGCCGTACTGGTCGCACAGTTTGCGCACCTGCTGCAGGTAGCCGGCAGCAGGCACGATCACCCCGGCTTCGGCCTGTACCGGCTCAAGGATCACGCAGGTGCGTTCGGGTTGTGCCTGCAACTGCAGGCGCAGCGCCTCGGCATCGCCAAAGGGCACGAAATGGCTGTCGCCCAGGCGGTCGGCGAACGGTGTGCGATACAGAGCCCTGCCGGTGACTGCCAGGGCGCCAAGGGTCTTGCCGTGGTAACCACCCTGGGTAGAGATCACGTGCTGGCAGCCATTGAGCCAGGCCAGCTTGAGCGCCGCCTCGGTGGCTTCGGTGCCGGAGTTGCAGAAGTACACATACTGCAGTGGGTCTGGGCATACCGAAGCCAGGGCCGCAGCGGCCTGGGCCTGGAACGGGTTGAGCATCAGCTTGCTGGCCATGGGGTGGCTGTGCAGCTGGCGGCTGACCTGCTCGACGACCTGCGGGTGCGAATGCCCGAGCAGGAACACGCCATAGCCACCGGCATCCAGGTAGCGATGGCCGTCCATGTCGTACAGATAGACGCCTTCGGCACCCACCTCGATGGGCAGGTTCATCATCGAGGCCAGGCGGGCATAACCCGCATTGACATGGTCACGGTACTGCGCGCGCACGCGCTCGGCATCAAGCCCTTCGGGCAGGGGGGTGAAGCTGTTCATCGTCTCAGGCCTCCATGGCCAGTTCGCCACGGCGCTCGCCCGCTGCCGGAATTTTCAGCATGCGTTGCATGGCCGAAAGCTTGGGCGCCAGGCATGCCAAGGTAAGCGCCAACTCCTGGCGCGGTGAGCGCTGGGCCAGGCGCTGGGCCGGCAACAGTTGCTCCAGGGAGCTGGGCAGCGGCTGCAGCAGGCTGGCGTAGCGGCACAGTTGGGTCGCCCGGCCGAGGGCTGCGCGGATGTTCTCTTCGAGGGCCGGCAGGAACACCGGGCGTACCAGGCGTTCGTAGATGTCCGGGTTCATGCAGCGCGGGCGCTGGAAAGGTGTGCTCTGGTCTTGCATTTGTTCGCACATGAGGTCGAGCAGGGTGCGGATATCAAGCGCCTGTGGGCCGTTGGTGAGGAAGTAGTCGTCACCGATCAGGCGCTGATCCAGGGCACTGGCGATACCGGCAGCTGCCACGTCGCGGGCGATGACATCGACACGGCCGCCCTCCGGGCAGGGGATGATCGGCAGGTAGCCCGACATCATCAGCCCCATGGTCAGGTGAAAGCCCTGCAGCATGGGCATGTGGCCGCTGTGGCTGTCGCCGATGATGATCGACGGGCGGAAGATCGAAACCGGTACGCCGGCCTCGCGCACCAGGGTCTCGGCTTGGCGCTTGACCACTTCGTACGGGGTCGAGGGCATCACCCCAGGGTGGTAGTCACAGGGGTGGGTGAAGGCAGTGCTGATGTGGTACAGCGGCACGTCGGCATCGCGGACAAACTGCAGCACCTGCTCAGTGCCTTGGTAATTGACCGAGAACACCGCTTCGGCATGGCCATCCAGGCGGGTAATGGCCGCGCAGTGGATGACCCAGTCGACCCGTTTGGTCAGTGCCAGGTAGTCCGTGTGGGACAGGCCCATGCGCGGTTGGCAGATGTCGCCGCGCAGGGTTTCGACCCCAGGGTGGCGAATGCTGCTGCGACGGGTCAGGCAGACCAGGTGATAGCGCTCGGCCAGTTGGTCGATCAGGGTATCGCCCAGTACACCGGCTCCGCCGGTAAGGAAAACGGTCAGCCGCGTTTGTCCAGACATGGACTAGCACTCCTTGCTCGCTAGGTTGATGAAGTGGCCCGTCTGCCTGGCAGCCGCAAGGGGGCCAAGGAACCGGAGCGATTAAAAAAGCCGACCTGTGTGCCTGTGTTTCAGTGGCAACGGCCGGCAAGCGGCCCTGCGCCTGGGTGGAGACCCCGATCGGCGCGGGCTGGAGGGGATGATGGCGATTTAGAACTGCTGATTCTTGAACGAATCGCTTGTATTGCGCAGTACCACGGCGACGCGGCTGGGCGACATGCCGACCATGCGCCGCATCATGCGGGTGAGGTGGGCCTGGTCAGCGAAGCCGCCGGCGATGGCGGCATCGCTGAGGCTGGCGTCGTGGGCGAGGGCATGGCAGGCACGTTCGAGCTTGCGCCAGATGATCCATTGCGACAGTGGCACGCCCATCTGGTGCGTGGCGAAAAAGCGCAGGCGTGGGCTGGACAGGCCCACCGCGCTGGCCGCGCGCGACACCGCGCCGATGCCCGCCCAGTCCTGGCGCAGCAGGTGCAGGGCATTGGACAGGCGTGGGTCGAAGCTGTCGGGGGGCACCAGCTTGAGTTCGAGGGCTGCGACTACCTCATCGAAGTTGGCCGCCTGGCGCACGCAATCGACGATGTCACGGCTGACCGCTGCCTTGCCGCTCTCGTCGAGCAGGGCTTTCAATGCGCGGCCAAGCGGCGCGTCCGGGTAGAAGTAAAGGAAGGCAACGCGGTCGGGGTTGGGCAGCGAGCGATGGTCGACTGAGGGCCCGATCAGTACCCCAGGTGCACTGAGGGCATGGTTACCGAACTCCACGGTGATGTCGTAGCGCAGGCCGATGCACAGCTGGATGGCGACGTGGGCGTGGGCTGCGGTTTGGTCGGTCTTGCCGGTGTAGCCCAGCCAGTAATCACCGAAAGTTACTGCTCCGTCCCATCTCATTGTGCATCCCTGAAGCCCGTTCTAGACAGCCTGGCCGCGCCCGGGCCAGCATCCTGAAAGCGGCAGATGATAGCGTTATGGTATATCTTGGTCGATACAAAGCGTAACGAATGATCTTTTGCACTAATTAAGGCTTTTCTGATGCATGCAAGGCTGTTGAACTAATCAGTGTTTACCCGCTCCTATGCCGGTAGCCATTGGTCACGGCCGCCTGCTAAGCTCGCGGCTTTACCCTGATTGCCCTTATGGCGCATGAACAAGGAAATAGCATGAAACAGCATCGTTTGGCGGCTGCGGTTGCCCTGGTAGGCCTCGTATTGGCTGGCTGCGACCAACAGGCCAGCAGCCCCGAGCTGAAGACTCCGGCACAGAAAGCCTCCTACGGTATCGGCCTGAACATGGGCAAAAGCCTGGCTCAGGAAGGCATGGAAGACCTTGACTCCAAAGCGGTCGCACTGGGCATCGAAGACGCGGTCAGCAAGAAAGAGCAGCGCATCAAGGACGAAGAGCTGGTAGAGGCCTTCACCTCGCTGCAGAAGCGCGCCGAAGAGCGTCTGGCCAAGGCCAGCGAAGAAGCCGCTTCCGCCGGCAAGAAGTTCCTCGAAGACAACGCCAAGAAGCCAGGCGTGGTCACCACCGCTTCGGGCCTGCAGTATGAAGTGATCAAGAAGGCCGACGGCCCGCAGCCCAAGCCGACTGACGTAGTCACCGTTCATTACGAAGGCAAGTTGACCGATGGCAAGGTGTTCGACAGCTCCGTCGAGCGCGGCAGCCCGATCGACCTGCCGGTCAGCGGCGTCATCCCAGGTTGGGTCGAAGGCCTGCAACTGATGCACGTCGGCGAAAAGTACAAGCTGTTCATCCCGGCCGAACTGGCTTACGGCGCCCAGAGCCCGAGCCCGCTGATCCCAGCCAACTCGGTACTGGTATTCGACCTTGAGCTGATCGCCATCAAGGACCCGGCACAACTGCAAGGTGCAGAGCCGGAAGCCGAAGCACCGGCGCAAGCGCCAGCCGAAGCACCAGCAGAAGAACCAGCCAAGTAATACTGGCTGCTTTTGCACAGAACGCCCCGTCTTGACGGGGCGTTTTCGTTTGCGAGGTAGACGCTTGGAAGAACCTCTGCCGGCTGATACTGTCCGAGCAATAGCAGCGTGATGAAGTAGGATGCTTCTGACGCAAATCGTTTGCGCAACTGAAACGACTGTGTAAAAAACGCCCGATCTGACCGGGACCCTTGCCTAGTGGGCACCTGACGTCAGAAACTTCGCCCTGTTCACAAGGTTATCCACAATAAATGTGGATAACCCTTCCTCTCGGAGGCTCCATGAGCGCACCCTGGAATTTCGCCCGTTTCCTGCCGCTGGCCGAGCGCCTGCTCAGCCGCGGGCGGTTACCGGCACTGCTGTTCGCCGTGGCCCGCAAAGGCCCGCGAATCGGTCAGCTGCGCGAGGATGTAAAGCTGCTGCAGTCACTGTGCCTGGCCTGGTGGCGGGGCGAGTACCGCGCCATCAGCCCCAAGGCATTGGTGACCATCGTTGCCGGCCTGCTGTACTTCGTCAGCCCTATCGACGCCATTCCCGACTGGTTGCTGGGGGTGGGGTTCCTCGACGATATCGCTGTGCTGGGCTGGGTGCTGAAAACCGTCGCGGATGAGCTTGGGCGTTTCAAAGCCTGGCGCGACAGCCAGGCGCCAGAGCGGTTGCGGGTGGTCGAGCGCTTGCCGAACAGCCCCGAAGCCTTGCGCCTGGAACGCAATACGCAGTGAAATCAGCCTGAGCTGCACACACTCCCGTACTTGGTAATATAATTGGCATAAGGATTATGCCTATGGATTACATGCCGTAATCCCACGTAAGGGGGTTGTAATGGGTATTCAGGTTATCAGCCGGGACGGTCAGCCCGAGTACGCAGTTGTTCCCTGGGAGCAGTACCAGGCACTGTTGAAGGCAGCAGGGCAGGCGCCTGCCGAGGCAAGCGCCAGTGAAACGCAGGTCAGTGCCGCCAGTGCGCCCTTGCCGGCTTTCAGCGAGGTGGCGCAGATACGTGAGGCGAAGGGCATTGCCCCTGAGCTACTGGCGCGCAATGTTGGTGTCAGCCCGGCCTATCTGGCCATGATCGAATCAGGCGAGCGACAGCCGGACGCCGCCATCCGCCGCGCCCTGGCCTGGCACCTGGGTGTGGCGGGTTGGAGCGAGCCATCATGAGCCAGGTCAGGATCAGCCGCCAGCACTGGCAGAACCTGCTGGACGAGCTTGACCTGGCCCGTCGTCAACGTCATTTGCTGACGTATCGCGCGCTCATCGAGCGCTTGCAACTGCCTAGCCCGGCCATGCAGACGCTGACTGCCGCGTTGGAGTACCTGGCCGTGATCGATGCGCGCGCCGAGCAGCCGTTGCGCAGTTCGCTGGTCATCAGCCAGGGCGCCAGCCGCCTGCCGCGTACCGGGTTTTTCGAGTGCGTCGAGCGGCTGGGCCGCTTTGCCGGGCCGGTTGATGGCATGGAGGCGGCGTCGTGGCATGCCT
>NZ_JANIAG010000140.1:0-15182 GCF_028682155.1 Pseudomonas sp. 39004 | reverse complement strand
GCATGCAGCTTCTTGTAGCTCTCGATCAGGCGCAAATGACGATCCAGGCCTTCCAGCTTCATGCTGGTCGGCGTCAAGCCATGGAACCGCACGCTACCGTCTACCGAGCCCAGCACCGCGTCCATTCGCGGGTTGCCGAACATGCGGCGGAAGTTGGTTTCGTAGTCTTCCATCTCCAGTTCATCGTCCAGCACCACTTCCAGCACCACATTCAAGGCCTGGTAGAACAGCCCGCGCTCGACGGTGTTGTCGTTGAACTGCAGGAACGCCTCGACCAGCTCCTTGGCCTCTTCAAAGCGCTGCACAGCCAGGCAGATCAGCAGCTTCAGCTCAAGAATGGTCAACTGGCCCCACACCGTGTTGTCGTCGAACTCGACACCGATCAACGTGGTGATGGTCGTGTAGTCATCCACATCGCAGTTGTCCAGGCGCTTGAGCAGCAGTTTGAGCGAGCGGTTGTCCAGGCTGTGCAGGTTGAGGATGTCGGCGCGGAACGACAAGGCCCGGTTGGTGTTGTCCCAGATCAGGTCCTCGACCGGGTAGATCTCCGAGTAGCCCGGCACCAGGATGCGGCACGCGGTGGCACCCAGGTTGTCGTACACCGCCATGTACGCCTCTTTGCCCAGGTCTTCAAGGATGCCGAACAGGGTCGCGGCTTCCTGCACGTTGGAGTCTTCGCCGTGGCCAGAGAAGTCCCACTCGACGAATTCGAAATCGGCCTTGGCACTGAAGAAACGCCACGACACCACGCCGCTGGAGTCGATGAAGTGTTCGACGAAGTTGTTCGGCTCGGTCAGCGCGTGGCTTTCGAAGGTTGGCTGCGGCAGGTCGTTCAGGCCCTCGAAGCTGCGGCCCTGGAGCAACTCGGTGAGGCTGCGCTCCAGCGCCACTTCAAGGCTCGGGTGCGCGCCGAACGAGGCGAACACGCCACCGGTACGCGGGTTCATCAAGGTCACGCACATCACCGGGAATTCACCGCCCAGCGACGCATCCTTGACCAGCACCGGGAAGCCCTGCTCTTCCAGCCCCTGGATACCAGCAATAATGCCCGGGTACTTGGCCAGCACCTCCTGCGGTACATCCGGCAGGCACAGCTCGCCTTCGAGGATTTCGCGCTTCACAGCCCGCTCGAAGATTTCCGACAGGCACTGCACTTGCGCTTCGGCCATGGTATTGCCAGCGCTCATGCCATTGCTGAGGAACAGGTTCTCGATCAGGTTGGACGGGAAGTACACCACCTCTTGGTCCGACTGGCGCACGAACGGCAACGAGCAGATGCCCCGCGCGGTATTGCCCGAGTTGGTATCGTACAGGTGCGAGCCGCGCAGTTCGCCGTCGGGGTTGTAGATGTCCAGGCAGTTCGCGTCGAGGATCTCGCTGGGCAGCGCATCCTTTGGCCCAGGCTTGAACCACTGCTCGTTCGGGTAGTGCACGAACGCAGCGTTGGCGATCTCTTCGCCCCAGAACTGGTCGTTGTAGAAGAAGTTGCAGTTCAAGCGCTCGATGAACTCACCCAGCGCCGAGGCCAGCGCGGCCTCCTTGGTCGAGCCCTTGCCATTGGTGAAGCACATCGGCGACTGCGCATCGCGCACATGCAGCGACCACACGTTAGGCACGATATTGCGCCACGAGGCGATCTCGATCTTCATCCCCAACCCGGCCAGGATCGCCGACATGTTGGCGATGGTCTGCTCCAGCGGCAGGTCCTTGCCCGGGATGTAGGTGCTGGTGTCCGACACCGGCATCAACAGCCCTTGGGCATCGGCATCCAGGTTGTCGACCACCTCGATCACGAATTCAGGCCCGGTCTGCACCACCTTCTTCACCGTGCAACGGTCGATGGAGCGCAGGATGCCCTGGCGGTCCTTCTCGGAGATGTCTTCGGGCAACTCGACCTGGATCTTGAAGATCTGGTTGTAGCGGTTTTCCGGGTCGACGATGTTGTTCTGCGACAGGCGAATGTTTTCGGTGGGGATATCGCGGGTCTGGCAGTACAGCTTCACGAAGTAAGCCGCGCACAACGCCGAAGACGCCAGGAAATAATCGAACGGCCCTGGGGCCGAACCGTCGCCTTTGTAACGGATCGGTTGGTCGGCGATCACCGTGAAGTCGTCGAACTTGGCTTCGAGGCGGAGATTGTCGAGAAAATTGACCTTGATTTCCATGCGGGATTACCGTGATTTAAGCGTGCAAAACGAATTGGCCGGCATTATCCGGGTTTTTCGCCTGGAAGTCCTGTTTGCCTGGCGCATCGCCGGCCTTGCGCATTTCACCGGATTGCTTGCCTGATCCTCCTGACCTCCCAGCAGCGCCCGCTCACCGGCCGCCGCGCTGTGCTAGCGTTTCTGCACTGGGGGGCAACGTACCCCCTGCTCAAAGACAATGACGCGACAGCAAACCGATGATGGGCAGGTGAACCATGGAACTACGCATCAACCAGAAGACCTATGAGGTCGAAGCCGACGCTGACACGCCGCTGCTGTGGGTGATCCGTGATGACCTCGGGCTGACCGGCACCAAGTATGGCTGCGGCCTGGCCCAGTGCGGCGCCTGTTCGGTGCTGGTGGACGGCAGCGTGGTGCGCGCCTGCGTGACCCCGGTGGCAGGCGTGGTCGGGCGTGAGGTGACCACCATCGAGGCGATCGAGGCCGACAGCGTCGGCAAGCGTGTGGTCGCAGCCTGGGTCGAGCACCAGGTGGCGCAGTGCGGCTACTGCCAGTCGGGCCAGGTGATGGCGGCCACCGCGCTGCTCAAACACACGCCCAACCCCAGCGACGCGCAGATCGATGCGGCCATGGTCAACCTGTGCCGCTGCGGCACCTACAACGCCATCCATGCGGCCGTGCACGACCTTGCCACGCAGCAGGAGGGTGCCTGATGAACACGCCTGTCGATAGCCCGCTTGGGCCCTTGGGGGCGCCGGTCAACCTGTCGCGTCGCCGCTTCCTGCTGGCTTCGGCCGGTGCCGCCGCCGGTGCGCTGGTGCTCGGCTTTGGCCTGCCGCTGGGTTCGGCCAGGGCCCAGGCCGCCACCGCTGCTGCCCAGGAGCGCGGCACCCAGGTCCCGGCTTTCCTCGAAATCCGGCCCGACAGCACCGTACGCCTGCTCTGCCCGTTCATGGAAGGCGGCCAGGGCACCTACACCGCCATGGCGCAGATCGTTGGCGAAGAGCTGGATGCCGACCCTGCCACGTTCCTGGTCGACAGCGCGCCGCCCGGCGAGGCCTATGTGGTGATGGAAAACGGCATGCGCATCACCGGCGGCAGCATGTCGGTGCGCATGAGCTACCCGACCATGCGCCGCCTCGGCGCGCTGGCCCGGGCCATGTTGCTGCAGGCCGCTGCCGAACAACTGGGGGTGCCGCTCGGCGAACTGTCCACCGAGCCTGGCAAGGTGGTGCACGCCGCATCTGGCCGTTCACTGCCCTACGGTGAACTGGCCGAGCGCGCCCTCGACCTGCCCGTGCCAGACCCGGCCAGCGTACAGCTGCGCGACCCCAGCCAGTTTCGCTGGATCGGCAAGCCGGTACGCCGGGTCGACGCCTATGACAAATCCACCGGCAAAGCCTTGTACACCATCGACATCAAGCTCGACGGCATGCTGCACGCCGCCGTGCAGCATGCCCCCCGCCTGGGCATGACGGTGGGCAGCCTGCGCAACGAAGCGCAGGTAAAGGCCATGAAAGGCGTGCACTCCGTGCATCAATTGCCGGGCGCGGTGGCGGTGGTCGCCGAGCGTTGGTGGCATGCCAAACGCGCGGTCGAGGCCATCCAGGTGGACTGGCAAGAGCCCGGCAGTGATACCCCGCTACGGCCGATGCCAGCGGACTTTTCCAGCGACGCCTACCGGGAGCGCTTGGCCAGCGAGCAAGGCCCGGCCCGCGACGAAGAAAACGAAGGCGATGTGGCAGGTGTGCTGGCCAATGCCAAGACAAAGGTCGAGGCCACCTACCACAACCAGTACCTCAACCACGCCCAGCTTGAACCACCTTCTGCCCTGGCCCGCTTCAACCCCGACGGCTCGCTGGAGGTCTGGCTACCCAACCAGGCCCCGGACATGTTCCGCGACGACATCGCCAAGCGCACCGGCCTGGACGCTGCGCGCATCACCCTGCACTCGCCCTTGCTCGGCGGCTTTTTTGGCCGGCACTTTCTCTACGACTCGGCAAACCCTTACCCTCAGGCCATCGCCCTGGCCAAAGCGGTCGGCCGCCCGGTCAAGCTGATCTGGAGCCGTGAGGAAGAGTTTCTGCGCGACGTGTTGCGCCCACTGGCGGTGGTCAAGTTCCGCGCCGCGCTGGACGCCGACGGGCTGCCCGTGGCCATAGAAGCGGTGAGCGCCACCGAAGGCCCGACCGAGGCACTGGCCGGCAAGCAGGGGGACAAGATAGACCCCACCGCCCTGGAGGGGCTGTCGGGTAAAGCGTACGCCATCGCCAACAAACGCATTGCCCAGATCTACGTCAAAGGCCCGGTCATGCTCGGCTACTGGCGTTCGGTGGGCAATTCGCTGAACGACTTCTTCTACGAAGCGTTCCTCGACGAGCTGGCCGACAAGGGTGGCAAGGACCCCTATGAGCTGCGCCTGCACCTGCTGCGTGACAATCAGCGCCTGACCAACCTGCTGCACGCGGTAGGTGAACTGTCTGGCGGCTGGAAGCGCGGGCCGTTCACTGCCGAGGACGGCAGCAAGCGGGCGCGCGGCGTGGCGATGGCCTCGCCGTTCGGCTCGGAAGCGGCGGTGATCGCCGAAGTCTCGATCGAGAATGGCCAGGTCAAGGTCCACGACATCTGGCAGGCGATCGACCCGGGCAGCATCGTCAACCCGGCGATCATCGAGGCCCAGGTCAACGGCGCCGTGGCCTTGGGCCTGTCGCAGACGTTGCTGGAAGAGGCGGTGTACATCGACGGCCAGCCCCGCGGGCGCAACTACGACCTGTACCCCATCCTGCCGCCCTCGCGCATGGCACGGGTGCATGTGCGCATCGTCGAAAGCGGCGCGAAGATGGGCGGCATCGGCGAACCGCCGCTACCTGCCGTTGCGCCAGCGGTGGCCAACGCGGTGGCGCGGCTTACCGGCCAGCGCATCCGCAGCATTCCGCTAAGCCGCTACACCTTCACCTGACAGCACAAGGAACGCCCATGACCCACAGCCGATTCGCAAGAACCGCCGGCTGGCTGGCGCTGCCGTGCCTGGTCGCGGCAGGCCTGCTGGCCTGGTACGTCACCCGTGACCCCGCGTCACCTTTCGAGGCCGAGCAGGCTGACCGTTTCGACCCCGCACTGGTCAGCCGCGGCGAATATGTGGCCCGGCTGAGCGACTGCGTGGCCTGCCACAGCCTGCCCGGCGGCAAGCCGTTCGCCGGCGGGCTGGAGATGGCCACGCCACTGGGGGCGATTCACGCCACCAACGTCACCCCCGACCGCGACACTGGCATTGGTCACTACAGCCTTGCCGACTTCGACCGCGCCGTACGCCACGGCGTGGCCCCCGGTGGCCGGCGGCTGTACCCGGCCATGCCGTACCCTTCCTACGCCAAACTCAGCGATGACGATGTGCGGGCCCTGTACGCGTTCTTCATGAAGGGCGTGCAACCTGCCCAGCAGGCGAACCTCGCCAGTGACATTCCCTGGCCGCTGAACATGCGCTGGCCCATCGCGCTGTGGAACGGGCTGTTCGCCGCCAACACACCGTATGCCGCCAAGCCTGATCAGGACGCCCTGTGGAACCGCGGCGCCTACATCGTCCAAGGCCCAGGGCACTGTGGCAGCTGCCATAGCCCACGAGGCCTGGCCTTCAACGAGAAAGCCCTGGATGAAAGTGGCAAACCCTTCCTGGCCGGTGCGCTGCTCGATGGCTGGTACGCACCAAGCCTGCGCGCCGACCACAACACCGGCCTTGGCCGCTGGAGCGAAACCGAGATCGTGCAGTTCCTCAAGACCGGGCGCAACCGGCATGCCGTGGTCTATGGCTCGATGACCGAGGCGTTCAACAACTCCACGCAATTCATGAGTGACGATGACCTGGCGGCGATCGGCCGCTATCTGAAATCGCTGCCCGGCGATCCACAGCGTGACGGTACGCCGTGGCAGTACCAGGCCGAATCGGTAGCCGCGAAGCTCGATAACCCTGGGGCGCATACTTACCTGACCCGTTGCGCGTCGTGCCACGGCCTGGACGGCAAGGGCCAGGCCGAGTGGATGCCGCCGTTGGCCGGGGCCACTTCGGCCTTGGCCAAAGAAAGCGCGTCGGCGATCAACATCACCCTCAATGGCTCGCAACGCATCGTCGCTGCCGGGCTGCCCGACGCCTACCGCATGCCGGCCTTCCGTGAACAGCTGAGCGACCGGGAAATTGCCGAAGTATTGAGCTTCGTGCGCGGCGCCTGGGGTAATCACGGTGGTGCAGTGGATGCGCAGGCCGTGGGCACGTTGCGCGGGCACACAGACCCGGCCAGCAGCAGCCCGATTGTGTTGCACATGCGATGAAGCCGGCACAAGCATTACGCTTTGGAGAAAGATGATGGAAAGCATCGACCTGCTGGTCCTGCGCACCGCTCGCGACTGGCTTGCCAGCGGCGAGCGCGTCTTGCTGGCCACTGTGGCCCGCACCTGGGGCTCGTCCCCTCGCCCGGTCGGTTCGATGATGGCGTTGCGCAGCGACGGTCGCGTGGTCGGCAGCGTGTCCGGTGGCTGCATCGAGGATGACCTCATCCACCGCTACACCACTGCCTACGGTGGCCCAGGTATGCAGACCGGGCTGCCCGAGGTGGTGCGCTACGGTGTCAGCGCCGAGGACGCTCACCGGTTCGGCTTGCCCTGTGGCGGCACCCTGCAACTGGTCCTCGAGTTCGAACCTTCGGCAGAACACCTCGAACAACTGCTGGCCTGCCTCGACAGTGGCAGCCTGGTGCGCCGCGAACTGGACTTGCACAGCGGCGAAGCCGCGCTCATCCCCAGCACCACGCCCGAGCAGTTCAGCTTCGATGGCCAGCGCATGCTCAGCACCCTCGGCCCTGGCTACCGCGTGCTGCTGATCGGCGCCGGCGCGCTGGCCGAGTACCTGGCGACCATGGCGCTGTTCAATGGCTTCAACGTTTCGGTGTGCGACCCACGGCCTGAATACATGGGCGGCTGGGGCGTCGCGGGCGTGTCGAAACTGGCCGGCATGCCGGACGATGTGGTGCGTGCCTTCGCCCCCGACCTGCGTAGCGCCATCGTTGCCGTCAGCCACGACCCCAAACTTGACGACCTGGCCTTGCTCGAGGCGCTGCACAGCCCGGCGTTCTACATCGGCGCGATCGGGTCCAGGCGCAACAGCCAATTGCGCCGCGAGCGCCTGATCGAACACTTTGGCGAGACTGAAGCCTCCCTCAAGCGCCTGCACGGCCCTATCGGCATCTACATCGGCAGCAAGACCCCGGCCGAAATCGCCGTCAGCGTCATGGCCGAGATCCTCGCGGCCAAGAACGACGTGTGCCTGCCTGGCGCAGTCAACGTGACCAAGGCCAAGCTTGCCCGGGAGGCCGAGGCGTGCCAGCACAACCTGTGATCTGCGCCGCGCTGGTGCTGGCGGCCGGGCGTGCGCAGCGCTTTGGCAGCGACAAACGCCTGGCACGGCTGCCCTCCGGGCACACCCTGCTGGCCACGGCGTTGGCGCACGCATTCGATCATTTCGCAGAAGTGCACGTCGTGCTACGGCCGGGTGACGATGCGCAGCACCTGGGTATCGACCCGCGAGCCCATATCGTGCGGGCCGAGCAGGCAGCGCTTGGCATGGGCGCCAGCCTCGCGGCCGGGGTTACGGCGCTGCTGCAGACACAGGCCCAGGCGGTGGCGGTGCTGTTGGCAGATATGCCATGGATCGCACCCGGCAGCCTGCAAGCCCTCTGCCGGCAAGCCAGTGCAGCACACATCGTGTTGCCGCAGTACCAGGGGCAGCGCGGGCATCCGGTGATTTTCGGCCGTGCGTTCTGGCCGGCGCTGGCGCAACTGCAAGGTGATCAGGGCGGCCGGCAGGTCATGCTGGACAACCCGCACGCCTGTATCACGGTCGCCGTTGACGATGCCGGGGTGGTGCTGGACGTGGATGTCCCTCAGGCCCTCGGTTTACCGATGGGTCATTGAACAATGGCTGCTGTGTGCTGTTGATGCCAGCGCTCCAGGTTCTGGCGCAACAACTGTTCTGGCAATGCGCCGGAAACGATCGCTTTCATCTCCCGTGCCAGGTCTTCGCGCAACTGCGGCTGGTTGCACGGTGATTGATGCGACAGCGCCAGGTACAAGCCTTCGCTGGACACCGGCGGGTCTAGCACCTGCAGGCTGTCTTGCATGCCCAGCGTCTGCGCCAACGCCATGCCTGGATAGTGCTCGAACACCACGTAGTCGCTGCGCTTGAGCAGCAGCTTCTCGAAGGCCTGCTTGGCACTGGGCACCGCTTCGAGCGTGAGGTTGGCCGTGGCATAGTCATCGAACTGCTGGCCATGGCTGTTATTGACCAGGATCCCGCCTTTACGGCCTTGCAGGTCAGCCCATTGATGGTAGGCAAAGGCTCCTTGCTGGCGTACCCAGACCACGCTGGGCGTGTGCAGAAAGGCCGGGCTTATGAAGTCCATCAGTTGCTGCCGTGCCTGGGTCAGAAAATACCCGGCGAGCAGGTCGATACGGCCTGTGCGCACTTGCTCCTGGGCACGGGACCAAGGCCCCCCGTAGACCACTTCGACCTCCAGCCCAAGTTGCTTGCCCAGGTACTTGAGCAGGTCGGCATTGGCCCCGATCAATTGCTGAGGGTTATGCGGGTCGCGCCACAAATAAGGAGGGTATTCGGGGTTACCGGTGGCCGTCAGGCGCTGGCAGGCCTCCTGCGCGCCTGCAACCGCAGGCAGCAGCAGCGCGCACAGCAACGACAGCAAGGCGTGGCGAAAGCAACGCTCGATCATCTACAACCCTCGGCACATGGGGCATCTGGCTTCGCGTGGTGTAGACAGTCTGGCCCATCGGCAGCCAGCCGCCAGGGTTTTCATCGACCGGGGAGTTGCCAGGGCCGCTGCGCGTCGTCAGGCGGCCCGCAAAAACCTACGCCGACTGTCGACGGATTGTGAGAATCGCCGCACCAAAGCCGATGAAGGTCGTGCCCACGACCCGGCTCACCCAGCGCGAAAGCGCCGGCCGGGTCAACACGCCCTTGGCCCGCGAGGCCAGCGCGGCGTACAGGGTCAGTGAAACGAGCGACAAGGCGACGAAGATTCCGGTAAGGATCAGGAACTGCGGCAGCAACGCGGCGCCCTGGTCGATGAACTGCGGGAACAGCGCCGTGAAGAACATGGTCGCCTTGGGGTTGGTCACTGCCGTCAGGAATGCCGACTTGTACAGCTTGAGCGGTGTCGGCCGCTCCTTGGCCACCCCGGCGGTTGCGCCCTCCTCCAACATCGGGCTCTTCTTCAACAACTGCCGTGCGCCGAGGTAGAACAGGTAACCCGCGCCGATGATCTTGACGGCGTTGAACAGCACTTCGGAGCTTGCCAGCAACGCCCCCAGCCCGAGCATGGCCGCTGCCGACAGGCAGAACAGGCCCGAGCCATTGCCCAGTGAAGACCAGACCGCGCTGCGTTGCCCATGGGCCAGGCTGTTGTTGATCGCCATCAGGGTCGCAGGGCCAGGGCTGGCGATGGCGATCGCGGCAACCAGGGTAAAGGCAAGAAGCGAGTGAGAATCCATTTTCCAGGCTCGATAAAGGTTCAGGGAACGCGGGTTATAACAGCATGCGAAGGTCAGTCGGCATTCTGCCGCTTCGCGCTCTTCTTGACGATGGCCTTCATCCGCGTGGCCGCCCGCTGCACGGTGGCCATCTTCTCCGGGCGCTTCATGCCACGCCACTTGCGGATTTCTTCACGGCTGCGGCCACAGCTTACGCACAGCTCGCTGTTGAGCTGGCATAGCGAAACGCAGGGGTTGTCTATGTCCTTGGCCATTGCACCCTTCAGGCCGGCATTTCAGCGCGCACACGCTCGGCGGCATTTTCAAACACGTTGCACAGCTCGTCGGACTTCGCTTTGGTGATCGACTTGGCGGCCAGCAGGTCATGCACGACGCGGATGCCCTGCTCCATGGCCGTGGCCAGTTGCTCACGGTCGGAGGCGTCGGCGATATCACCCAGATAAGGAGCAACGAGGTACACGTAACGGTCCTGCAGCTTGAGCGCTTCCAGCGCGTCGAGGGCTGTCTGGAACCGATCGGCAGCAGCCGGGCTCATGCTCAATTTATCGAAATGAATCAGGCTCACACGGTCAGTGGCCATTGACGAATCTCCGTTTCCTGGTAAGGCCAGGCCCGCAGGCAACGCCGCTTCTACGGTGCTCGGGAATGCAGGCCAGGTTAATGCCCATCAGGGTACCAGAACGCGGCGCAGAAAGGGCCATCGCCCCCGGAACTAAAAGTATTAAACAGGTCGTTCAGTGGACGCCCCAGGGCGTTATCGGGACAGGAGCCGCTGTTTGCCAAGCAGGATAATCCGGCCAGCTGCACTTCCCGCCGAGACCGTCACCGACCCCGGCAGCCCACAACAACAAGCCTGCATACGCAGGTAAGCCACAAAGGGGCATCACTATTCATGGCAAAGGAACACATCACCGAAACGCTCGACCTTGGCGTTACGGACCCCTCGAAAACCGCCGAGGCACGCCAGGACAGGCACTTGGAGGGCAAGATCGACTGGATCGTCTTCGGCATCACCAGCATTCTGGCCATTGCCTTCGTCATCTGGGGCTTCGTCAGCCAGGCCAGCCTTGCCGCCAGCGCGTCGTCGGCACAGTCCTGGGTCATTCTCAACTTTGGCTGGTTCTTCGTGCTCACCTCGACCGTGTTCGTCATCTTCGTGCTGTGGCTGGCCGCCAGCCGCTATGGCAGGATCCCGCTGGGGCGTGATGGCGAAGCGCCAGAGTTCCGCACCGTTTCCTGGGTGGCCATGATGTTCAGCGCCGGCATGGGCATCGGCCTGATGTTCTTCGGCGTTGCCGAGCCCCTGTCGCACTATGTGACGCCCCCTCCCGGAACGACGACCGGGCAATCGAGCGAGGCGATGCAGGTGGCCATGGCCACCACGCTGTTCCACTGGACCCTGCACCCCTGGGCCATGTACGCCATCGTCGGCCTGGTGATCGCTTACGGCACGTTCCGCCGCGGGCGTTCGCAATTGATTTCCACGGCCTTTCGGCCGCTGATCGGCAAGCACGCCAACGGCCCCGTCGGGCGCGTGATCGACATGATGGCGATCTTCGCCACACTGTTCGGCTCTGCCGCCTCGCTTGGCCTGGGCGCCCTGCAGATCGCCGGCGGCCTGGAATACAACGGCTGGATCGAGAGCCCTGGCAAGCTGTTCTACATCTCGATCATCACCTTGCTGACCATTGCCTTCGTCACTTCCGCAGTGTCCGGCATCGGCAAGGGTATCCAGTGGCTGTCCAACACCAACATGGTGCTGGCGCTGGTGCTGGCGGCCTTCGTCTTCCTGGTCGGCCCGACGCTGTTGATGCTCAACCTGCTGCCCACCTCGATCGGCATCTACATCAAGCTGCTGCCAGAAATGATGGCACGCACCAACGCCAGCGGCGGTGAGCAGATGGACAGCTGGCTGGCCGGCTGGACCGTGTTCTATTGGGCCTGGTGGATCTCCTGGACGCCTTTCGTCGGCATGTTCATTGCCCGCATCAGCCGCGGCCGCACCATTCGCCAGTTCGTCACCGGGGTGCTGCTAGTACCGAGCCTGGTCAGCCTGGTGTGGTTCACCATTTTCGGCGGTGCGGCGATCGACGCCCTGCGCGAGGGCAGCTTCGCGCTGGTCAATGGCGCCGTCAACAGCAACCACGCGCTCTATCAGCTGCTGGACAGCTACCCGCTGGCCTCGTTGACCTCGGTGCTGGTGATGATCCTGGTGGGCATCTTCTTCGTCTCCGGCGCCGATGCCGCCTCACTGGTCATGGGCACCCTGTCGGAACACGGCACCACCGCACCGTCGCGGCGCACCGTGATCTTCTGGGGGGCGCTGACCGGCACGGTGGCGGCGGTCATGTTGGCGATCGGCGACCCCAGCAACCCCGGCGAGGCACTGACGGGGTTGCAGAACCTGACGATCGTGGTGGCGCTGCCGTTTGTCGTGGTGATGGTGCTGTTGTGCCTGGCGCTGTACCGCGACCTGCGCAAGGACCCGATGATGCTGCGGCATCTGCGGGGTACCGAGCTGATCGAAAAGGCCGTGCTGTATGGCGCGGTGAAACATGGCGAGGAGTTCTACATCGTGGTGCAGGAGAAGAAGTCTGCGACCAAGCAGACACAACCCCAGGCCGACGTGGAGTTGAACGACTAAGCCGCGAGCTGGGGGCCGTCAGTCGGCCCCTGGGTTGCTCGCCGTCAGCCCTTCAATGCCGCCTCGATCCCGGCGACATCGATCTTGCCCATTTCCATCATGGCCTCGAAGGCCCGCTTGGCCGCCGCCCGGTCAGGGTTACCGATGGCCTCGATCAGGATGCGCGGGCAGATCTGCCACGAAACCCCCCATCGGTCCTTGCACCAGCCGCAGACGCTCTCTTCGCCGCCATTGCTGACGATGGCGTTCCACAGGCGGTCAGTCTCGGCCTGGTCTTCGGTGCTGACCTGAAACGAGAACGCTTCGCTGTGCTTGAACGCCGTGCCGCCGTTAAGCCCTACGCAGGGCACGCCCATCACGGTGAATTCGACGGTGATCACATCACCCGCCTTGCCCGACGGGTAATAACTGGGGGCCTGGTGAACCGCCACCACGCGGCTGTCGGGGAAGGTTGCGGCGTAGAAGTTCGCCGCCTCCTCGGCATCATTGTTGTACCAGAGGCAAACCGTATTCTTGGCAGTCATGGTGTAGCTCCATGAACAGGTGTGAACCCTTCAGTCTAGATCGTGAGCGTGGCGCGGCAAAAAAACGAAACCCTTGCCACCCTGCCCCGGTCACACCCTGTGAGCATGCAACATGGACTGTAATCCAAAGGAGACTGGACATGCCCTACCCTTACAACCCGATCGCCCTCCGCATCCGTAACCTGGCCTTGGCTGGCGCGCTACTGGCCTGCGCGCCGCTGGTTCAGGCGCAGGATGTGCTGCTGGTGGGCAACAAGGCCGATGCCAGTGTCTCGGCACTGGACATCAGCAACGGCAAGGAACTGGTCCGCCTGCCCGTGGGCACCGGCCCGCACGAGGTGGTAGTTGCCAGCAATGGCCGCTTGGCCGTGGTGGGCAACTATGGCGCCCACGGCACCGCCAACAACAGCCTGAGCGTGATCGACTGGCCGTCACGCAGCGTGGTGCGCACCATCGACCTGGGCAAGGACTCGCGCCCCCACGGCATCCGCTTCCTGCCGGACAGCCAGCGGGTGGTGGTCACCACCGAGGACAGCGAGCGCCTGCTGATCGTCGACCTGGCCCAGGGCCAGGTCCTCGACCGCATCGACGTCGGCGGCGGCAAGCCGCACATGGTCGCCCTGTCGCCCGGTGCGGACCGCGCCTACGTAACCCATGTAGAGTCCGGCACGTTGTCGGTCATCGACTTGCTGCACAAGAAGAAGATCGCCGACATCCCCACCGGCAACGGCAGTGAGGGCGTTGCGGTGACCCAGACGGGCGCACAGGTGTGGGTCAGCAATCGCGAAGGCAATGAAGTGGTGATCGTCGATGCCGAACGCCTGGAGGTCACCGACCGCCTCCGTACCGGCCTGTTTCCGATACGCGTCGTAATGACCCCGGACGGCAAGCATGCCCTGGTCACCTGCGCCAAGTCGGCGGAGCTGGCCGTGTTCGATGTCGCGGCCAAGCGCGAGATCAAGCGCATCAGCCTGGCTCAGGAAGGTGCCGAATACCGCGAGACACTGCTGGGTGCCGAAGCCCTGCCGATCGGTGCGGTGGTCTCGCCGGATGGCAAACGGGTCTACGTGGCCATCAGTGGCGGTGACCAGGTAGCCGTCATCGATACCGCTGACTGGCGCGAGAAGGCACGCTGGCAAACCGGGCCAGAGCCTGATGCACTGGCCATCGTGCCGCAGCCAGAGAGCTGATCGCCACGCGCCTGTTGCGGTGTTTCAACCACCATCGTGACAGGCCGTGCACCTCGGCTTTTGCAACATTCTGCAGACATTTCCGACATCAGGTAGTGAACCTGCTTACATAAAAACGGTCTTTCGCTGACGGTCAACTCACCGACCGGTTCATCGGCCCAGTCATCGGGCCTACTTTTGTCCTGTTTCAGCGAAGACTCAACATGCCCGACTCCCGTCCAACATTTTCCGCCCTCCCAGCCCTGCGCGGCGGCCTGATCGCAGCCCTGGTGGCCCTAGCCGCCCCGGTGCATGCCGAAACGCCTGCCAGTGATGCGCGCTGGGTCAGTGACAGCCTGAGTACCTATGTGCGCAGTGGGCCGACCGATGGCCACCGCATCGTCGGCACGCTCAAATCTGGTCAAAAGCTGACCCTGGTCGGCAGCCAGGGCAGCTACAGCCAGGTACGCGGGCAGAATGGTGACCTGGTGTGGATCCTCAGCAGCGACCTGCAGGACGTGCCTGGCCAGGGCGAGCGGCTGCCGCAGCTCGATGCCCAGGTGGCGGACCTGTCCGGGCAGCTCAAGAGTATCGATGACAGCTGGAAGAACCGCGTGCAGGGCATGCAGGAAACGCTGGATTCGCGCAAGCAATTGATCGATGAGCTGGAGGCGCGCAACCAGGCGCTGAACGAGCAGCTGGACCAGAGCCAGTCGACCCTGCGCGACACCCAGGCGCGCCTGGGGGACGAGAACAAGCAGGTGATGATGCGCTATATGGTGTATGGCGGCAGCATTGCCGGCGCGGGTTTGTTGGTGGGGTTGATCATGCCGGCGCTGACCCGCGGGCGGAAGAAGAACGACCGCTGGTTCTGAGGTGAGGGCGACAGTGGAGCTCAAGGTGCATGTCTTGGGGGGGCGGCGCCTGTGAGATCGAGCGCCGCCCGCGCGGCGCATCGCGAGCGAAGCTCGCTCCTACATCTGTTTCGGGCCAATTATTCCTGAAGTATTTGCGCGCGGCCCCTTGGCGCCCGGCTCGACATCGCGTCGTACAAACAAGGGGTCGCGCGCCTATATAAAAGGACTCACTGGCCCGAAACAGATGTAGGAGCGAGCTTCGCTCGCGATGC
>NZ_JANIAG010000014.1:0-54566 GCF_028682155.1 Pseudomonas sp. 39004 | reverse complement strand
CAGAGTCCATTACTCAATCAATGACGTGGAAGTTGCTCCATGGGGCAATTTCTTGTTCGATATAATTGCACCCGCAGAAATTTCACTCATTAACGCTTGTTGGCGAACAGATATAGCCCTACCACCAGCCCGACGGCACACAGCCCCGCCACATAATAAGCCGGCGCCATTGGGCTGACCTTCAACAGCGCGGTTACCACCATCGGCGTCAACCCACCGAAGATGGCGTAGGCCATGTTGTAGGAGAACGACAAGCCGCTGAAACGCACCACCGGCGGGAAGGCCTTGACCATCACGTAGGGCACGGCGCCGACGATACCGACGCACAAACCGGTCAGCGCATACAGCGGGAACAGCAGGTCGGGGCGGGTTGGCAGGCTGTGGTAGAAGGTCCAGGAGCTGGCCAGCAGCAGCAGGCTGCCAACGATGAACACGCGCCCGGCGCCGAAGCGGTCGGCCAGGCGGCCGGCAGCGATGCAGCCGAGGCTGAGCAGGACGATGGCCAGGCTGTTGGCCTTGAGCGAGTCGGTCGGGCTGACCTGATAGAAGCTCTGCAGCAGCGCCGGGGTCATCAGGATCACCACCACGATGCCGGCCGACAGCAGCCAGGTCAGCAGCATCGACAGGACGATCGCGCCACGGTGGTCACGCAGCACCGCACGCAGCGGCAACTCTTCGGCCAGGGCCTTGCGCTGCTGCATCTCGGCGAACACCGGGGTTTCGTGCAACCAGCGGCGCAGGTACACCGAGAACAGGCCGAACACCCCCCCCAGCAGGAACGGGATACGCCAAGCGTAATCGGCCACTTCGCCAGGGGTATAGACACTGTTGATCAGCGTGGCGACCAGCGAGCCGAGCAAGATGCCCGAAGTCAGGCCGGCCGTCAGCGTGCCGCAGGCGTAACCGGTATTGCGTGCAGGGACGTGCTCGGAGACGAACACCCAGGCCCCCGGCACCTCACCGCCAATCGCCGCGCCCTGGATCACGCGCATCAACAGCAGCAAGATCGGCGCCCACAGGCCGATCTGTGCATAAGTGGGCAGCAGGCCCATGATCAGGGTCGGCAGGGCCATCATGAAGATGCTCAGGGTGAACATCTTCTTGCGCCCCAGCAGGTCGCCGAAGTGCGCCATGACGATGCCACCCAGCGGCCGCGCCAGGTAGCCGGCAGCGAAAATGCCGAAGGTCTGCATCAGGCGTAGCCATTCAGGCATGTCGGCCGGGAAGAACAGCTTGCCGACCACCGTAGCGAAGAACACGAAGATGATGAAGTCGTAGAACTCCAGGGCACCGCCCAGTGCGGACAGTGAAAGGGTCTTGTAGTCGCTGCGGGTCAGCGGCCGCGAAGGCTGCTCGATACTGCTCGGCACGGAGGTCATCGGTCTTTCTCTTGTAGGTCATGCAGGCCGCTGGGTGCGCGACTTCTGGATTGGTAGACGGGCGAAGATAGCAAATTGCCGAGCCGCGCCGAAAGCGATACAAAATCCATACAGATATTCATGAATGCGCGGTCGTCGCTGGCCGTTATGCTCTATATACTGGCCATTCGTAGGAAAAGGTTGCTCCAAGCGTGGGATGTTGTGCGAAAACGCCGGTCTTTATGTCAGGCGGTTTCGCAGAGTTTCCCTACGGCCGCCCAGTGAAACGAAATCGGCGTAGTATGTTTCCAGCTGAATCGTTTACCCGGCCTTTGCGCCACACCAACGAAAAGCGTCACGGGTCAGAGGCCCCATCGCATGATTGAGCTCGAACAAGAAGATCCAATCCCGCAAGGCGACCTGGCCTTGCAGATCACCGCACTCCCTCGTGAGACCAACGGCTTCGGCGACATCTTTGGCGGCTGGCTGGTTGCCCAGATGGACCTGGCCGGCACCGCCATGGCCAGCCGCGTCGCTGGCGGCCGTGTGGCCACGGTGGCCATCGACCGACCGCATGGCCTTCCTGGTCCCGGTAGCCGTGGGCGCGCAGCTGTCGTTCTATACCCAGACCCTGGAGATCGGCCGCAGCTCGATCCAGATGATGGTCGAAGTCTGGAGTGACGACCCGCTGTCCAGCGAATGGCGCAAGGTGACCGAAGCGGTCTTCGTGTTCGTCGCCATTGATGGCAGTGGCCGCACTCGCTCCGTGCCTCGTCGCTAAGCCCAGCCAGCGTTAAACTCATTGCATATGCCCGGGTCCAAGGCCCACTGGCAATCAATGAGACGAACGCAATGGCTACCTTCAAGGTCGACACCGAGCAACACGGCGAACTCAACTGCTGGCGCATCACCAGCGAGCGTGCCGAACTACTGATCGCCCAGCAGGGTGCGCAGATCCTCAGCTACCAGCGTGTGGGCGAGCCGCCGCTGCTGTGGCTGAGCGATCAGGCCATTTTCCGCCAGGGCAAGTCGGTACGCGCCGGTGTACCGGTGTGCTGGCCCTGGTTCGGCAACCTGCAACGCAACCCCCAGGCCGTGCAGACCATGTACCGCGGCGAGCAGGCGCCCGCCCACGGCCTGGCACGCGCGCGTGATTGGCAGTTGCTGGGTATCGAGGAAGTGGGCGATGGCCTGCGCATCGAGTTCGAACTGCCCGAAGCCCAGGGCGACCTGCCCGGCTGGCCCCATGATGTGCAGCTGAAACTGGTGGTGGAACTCGGCGAGTGCCTGGCGCTGAGCCTGACCAGCCGCAACATGGGCAATACCCCTGTCACCCTCAGCCAGGCCCTGCACAGCTACTTTGCGGTGAGCGATGTGTGCCAGGCGCGGGTCGAAGGGGTCGAGGGGCTGGGCTATGTCGAGACCTTGGCTGACTGGGAACAGCGCCAGCAGCAAGGGCCGCTGGGGTTTGCCGGGGAGACCGACCGGATTTACCTCGCCACCCCGCAAACCCTGAGCATTGTCGACCCGCATTGGCAGCGGCGGATTACCTTGACCAGCAGCGGCTCACGCTCGGCGGTGATCTGGAACCCGTGGACCGAGCGGGCCCAGGAGCTGGCGGACATGGCCGATGACGGATGGCAGCGAATGCTGTGCATCGAGACGGCCAATGTGTGGGATGACGTGGTGGAGCTGAAGCCTGGGGCGACTTGCTCGCTGAGTGTCAGTATCGGCAGTGAAGCCATCTGAGCCTTGCGGTGACTTTGCCGGCCTCTTCGCGGGGCAAGCCCGCGAAGAGGCCGGTACAGGCAACCTCAGAGATCAGCTTCTTCCACCACCCTCACCTTCTGCGCATCCAGGGCATAGGCTGCATCGGCCAGGTCGTTGCTGACCTTCTCCACCTTCAATGCCCCGCTGACCCACAGCGGCGTGTAGATGTCATCGATCTTCAGCCCCTTCGGATAACGCACCAGCACCAGCTGGTTCGGTGGCGGTGGCGGCACATGGATGCACGCGCCAGGGTATGGCACCAGGAAGAACAAGGTGCTGTTGCCCTTGGCATCGCTTTCCAGCGGCACCGGGTAGCCGCCCAGGCGGATGTCCTTGCCGTTCATGGCCGCCACGGTCTTGGTCGAGTACATCACCGCCGGCAAGCCCTTGCTCTGCTTTAGGCCGCCTTTGTCGGTGAAGGTGCCCAGGGCCTCCGGCGAGTCGTGATCGATTTCGGGCATCTGTTCGAGAGCCTTCTGGTCCGACTTGGGCATCAGCTCCAGCCAGTCGGTTTCAGGCAGCTCGGCACGGGCCAGGGTGCTGGCCAGAAGCAAGGGGATAAGAAAAAAGGCACGCATGGCAATGCTCGGCAACTCGGATGAATTGCCGGGCATTCTAAACGGTATTCAGCGCTTTCTGATCAATCCGTAGATCACCAGAAGGACGACGGCACCGACCAGTGCCCCCAAGAAACCTGCCGCCTGCCCGGCCTGATAAATGCCCAGCGCCTGGCCGCCGTAGGTGGCGAGCAAGGAGCCTGCGATACCCAGCAGGATGGTCATGATCCAGCCCATGCTGTCGTCCCCTGGCTTGATGAAACGCGCCAGCAGCCCGACGATAAGGCCTATGAAGATGGTCCCGATGATGCCCATGGCAATCCCTCTGCAGTGAAAATGGAACAAGCCAAAGCCTAGACAGCGCTTTGACTTGTTGCCATTTCAGAGGGCAGGTAGCACGCAGAAGTTCGATCAGCCGGCGATCAAAGCCTCTACCTCGGCGATCTTGCGCTCGAGGGTGGCCATGTCATGGCAGCGCAGGGTGGCATGGCCAACCTTGCGCCCGACCTTGAAGGCCTTGCCGTAGTGGTGCAGGTGGCAGTCGCCGATGGCAACCACCTTGTCCACCGCCGGCACTTCGCCGATGAAGTTGAGCATGGCGCTCTCACCGACCTTGGCGGTTGAACCCAACGGCAGGCCGGCCACGGCACGCAGGTGGTTCTCGAACTGGCTGCACTCGGCGCCTTCGATGGTCCAGTGCCCGGAGTTGTGCACACGCGGGGCGATTTCGTTGGCCTTCAGGCCACCGTCGACTTCGAAGAACTCGAAGGCCATCACGCCCACGTAGTCCAGCTGCTGCAGCACGCGGCCGACGTAGTCTTCGGCCAGGGCCTGCAGCGGGTGCGCTGCGCTGGCCACCGACAGGCGCAGGATGCCGCTGTCGTGGGTGTTGTGCACCAACGGATAGAAGCGGGTTTCACCGTCGCGGCCACGCACGGCCACCAGCGAGACTTCGCCGGTGAACGGCACGAAGCCTTCCAGCAGGCAAGGCACGCTGCCCAGCTCGGCGAAGGTATCGACCACGTCTTCAGCGCTGCGCAAGACCTTCTGGCCCTTGCCGTCGTAGCCCAGGGTGCGGGTCTTGAGCACGGCCGGCAGGCCGATGCTGGCGACTGCCGCGTCCAGGTCGGCCTGGGAGAGAATGTCGGCGAAGGCCGGGGTGGGGATGCCCAGGTCACGGAACATGCTCTTCTCGAACAGCCGGTCACGGGCAATGCGCAGTGCCTCGGCACTGGGGTAGACCGGGACGAACTGCGAGAGAAACGCTACGGTTTCGGCCGGAACGCTTTCGAACTCGAAGGTCACCAGGTCGACTTCGTCGGCCAGCTGGCGCAGATGGTCCTGGTCACCGTAGTCGGCGCGCAGGTGCTCGCCCAGCGGCGCGGCGCAAGCATCGGGTGCCGGGTCGAGGAAAGCGAAGTTCATGCCCAGCGGAGTACCCGCCAGAGCCAGCATGCGGCCGAGCTGGCCACCACCGATTACACCGATCTTCATGGGGTCAGCCTCAAGCCTGGCGCGGGTCTGGATTGTCCAGCACGGTGTCGGTCTGTTCCGTGCGGAACTGCTTGAGCGCCGCGTGGTACTGGGGGTACTTGGCGCCCAGGATGCTCGCCGACAGCAGTGCCGCGTTGATCGCGCCAGCCCGGCCGATGGCCAGGGTCGCGACCGGTACGCCGGCAGGCATCTGCACGATCGACAGCAGCGAATCGACGCCCGACAGCATCGACGACTGTACCGGCACGCCCAGCACCGGCAGGTGGGTCTTGGCGGCGCACATGCCTGGCAGGTGGGCTGCGCCACCGGCACCGGCGATGATCACCTCGATGCCACGGCCTTCGGCCTCTTCGGCATACTGGAACAGCAGATCCGGAGTACGGTGAGCAGAAACCACCTTAACTTCGTAGGGAATGCCGAGTTTTTCCAGCATATCGGCGGTGTGGCTAAGGGTGGACCAATCGGACTTGGAGCCCATGATCACGCCAACCAGTGCACTCATCGTCGAGCCTCTTCGCTTGTGCGCCCTTGGGCGCGTCAAAAAACAACAAGCCACGCGGGACGACCGGCGTGGCTTGTTTGCTGATCAGGACCGGAGCTATCCGGTCGAAAGGCCGCGCAGTATACCGTAACCCAGGGCGATGCTGGCACCCCCGGCGACCAACTGTCGGCCCTATTTTTCGGGGCTTTGGCTGACTTTTGGGTCAACCGCCGCTGCACCTTCGAGCTTGCGCCACAGCAAGCGCACGTTGGCCTTGCGCACCAGGGCGCAGCGGTACAAGCGGATTTCCAGGGGGACATGCCATTGGCTGCCGCCACAGATCGCCAGCTCGCCGCGTTCAAGTTCGCCGCGCATCGACAGGCGTGGCACCCAGGCGATGCCCATGCCTTCCAGCGCCATGCTCTTGAGGCTGTCGGCCATGGCGGTTTCATAAACGGTGGTGTAGCGCAGGTTGCGCTGGCGCAGCAGCAGGTTGACCGAACGGCCGAGGAAGGCGCCGGCGGTATAGGCCAGCAGCGGCACACTGCCCTCGCCTTCCAGGTCGAACAATGGCTGCCCGTCGGCATCGACGGCACACACCGGCAACATTTCGGTGTTGCCCATGTGCAGCGAGGGGAAGATTTCGGCGTCCATCTGCAGCGCGGCGTCGGGGTCATAGAAGGCCAGCATCAGGTCGCAACCACCTTCACGCAGGGCATGCACCGCATCCCCTACGTTAGTCGCAACCAGGCGGGTGGCGATGTTCAAGCCATCGTTGCGCAACTGGGCAACCCACCGCGGGAAAAACCCCGAGGCCAGTGAGTGTGCTGCTGCCACCTGGACCACCTCGCCCTGGCCACCTTCAAGGTGATGCAAATGGCGCAGAATTTCGCCCAACTGGTCGACAACGGTACGCGCCGTGACCAAAAAAAGCTGCCCGGCCTCGGTCAGTTCAATCGGCGTGCGGGAACGGTTCACCAGCTGCAGGCCCAAGGCTGCTTCCAGGCTGCGAATACGCCGACTGAAGGCCGGTTGAGTGACGAAACGCCGTTCTGCCGCCTGCGAAAAACTGCGGGTGGCGGCCAGGGCGCTGAAGTCTTCCAGCCATTTGCTTTCCAGGTTCACGAAGCACATCTCCCGGCATGCACCAAAATGGAACACGCTCGAATGTCAATTGGCGTCACATGAAACACTATGCCGTTTGTGCATAGGTTAGCGTGCAACAGCATTGGCCGCAAAATCCTCTTCAGGCCTAGGATTAGCGCCATTCCGGCATGTGCCGGGTCAAATTCGAGATGATATACATCATGTCTTCCGCTGCATCGTTCCGCGTCGAAAAAGATCTGCTGGGTACCCTTGAAGTTCCTGCTGATGCCTACTACGGCATCCAGACCCTGCGCGCTGCCAACAACTTCCACCTCTCCGGTGTTCCGCTGTCGCACTACCCGAAACTGGTAGTGGGCCTGGCGATGGTCAAGCAGGCTGCTGCTGACGCCAACCGAGAGCTGGGGCACCTGAGCGATGCCAAGCACGCCGCCATCAGCGCCGCTTGCGGACGACTGATCAAGGGCGACTACCACGAGCAGTTCGTGGTGGACATGATTCAAGGCGGTGCTGGTACCTCTACCAACATGAACGCCAACGAAGTCATCGCCAACATCGCGCTGGAGGCCATGGGCCACCAGAAGGGTGAGTACCAGTACCTGCACCCGAACAACGACGTGAACATGGCGCAGTCGACCAACGACGCCTACCCGACCGCTATCCGTCTGGGTCTGCTGTTGGGTCATGACGCCCTGCTCGCCAGCCTCGACAGCCTGATCCAGGCCTTCGCTGCCAAGGGCAAGGAATTCGACCACGTACTGAAGATGGGCCGTACCCAGCTGCAGGACGCCGTGCCGATGACCCTGGGCCAGGAATTCCGCGCCTTCGCCACCACCATGACCGAAGACCTCAACCGTCTGCGTTCGCTGGCGCCAGAGCTGCTGACCGAAATCAACCTGGGTGGTACTGCCATCGGTACCGGCATCAACGCCGACCCTGGTTACCAGATGCTGGCCGTTCAGCGCCTGGCGACCATCAGCGGCCAGCCGCTGGTACCCGCTGCCGACCTGATCGAAGCCACCTCCGACATGGGCGCCTTCGTGCTGTTCTCCGGCATGCTCAAGCGTACCGCGGTCAAGCTGTCGAAGATCTGCAACGACCTGCGCCTGCTGTCCAGCGGCCCGCGTACCGGCATCAACGAGATCAACCTGCCAGCGCGTCAGCCAGGCAGCTCGATCATGCCAGGCAAGGTCAACCCGGTTATCCCGGAAGCCGTCAACCAGGTGGCCTTCGCCATCATGGGCAACGACCTGGCCCTGACCGTCGCCGCCGAAGGTGGCCAGCTGCAGCTGAACGTGATGGAGCCGCTGATCGCCTACAAAATCTTCGACTCGATCCGCCTGCTCCAGCGCGCCATGGACATGCTGCGCGAGCACTGCATCGTCGGCATCACTGCCAACGAACAGCGCTGCCGTGAACTGGTCGAGCACTCGATCGGCCTGGTCACCGCCCTGAACCCTTACATCGGCTACGAAAACGCCACCCGTATCGCCCGCGTTGCCCTGGAAACAGGCCGCGGTGTGCTTGAACTGGTGCGCGAAGAGAAGCTGCTGGACGAAGAGATGCTCAACGACATCCTGCGTCCGGAAAACATGATCGCACCGCGTCTGGTTCCGCTGAAGGCGTAACCGACCGCTTCACCTGTCTCACCAGGTCGAGGGACTAGACACCTCTCAACCTTTCAAAGGCCCGAGCGCATGCTTCGGGCCTTTTTTTTGCCTGCGCGTTTCGAGCCGCCGTGCAACCCGCGCATCCCGGCACACAACTTGCTCCATAATGCATCCCACCCAACGGGATACCGAGCATGCTGCACAGCCACCTGACCACCCTCAACGCGGTTTCGCTGATCCTCAACGTCTTCCAGGCAGAGGGTTGCGAGGCGGCGGCCTTGCTGGCCGGCAGTGGCATCGGCCCGGCGGACCTGGGGCATGCCGACGCGCGCATCACCACCCAGCAGGAGCTGCAGGTGTGTGCCAATGCCGTTGCTCGGCGTGAAGACATCGGCCTGGAGCTGGGCCAGCGCATGCATGTGTCCTGCTATGGCATGCTCGGTTACGCCCTGCTCTCCAGTGCCACTTTGGGTGACGCCCTGCGCCTGGCACTTCGCTTTCCGGCACTGCTGGGAACAGTCTTCGAGCTACGCCTGATCGACGATGGCCAGCGCGTCTGGCTCAGCGCCAGCGACTACCGTGACAGCCCCGCGCTGACCGCCTTCAACGCCGAGTTCTGCCTGGTCTCGCTGAAAGTGATCTGCGACGACCTGCTTGGCCGCCCACTGCCGCTGCTCGGCACCCGTTTCGAACATGCCCGGCCGGGCTACCACAGCCTTTATACTCGTGCCTTCCAATGCCCGATCGGCTTCGCTGCCGAGGACAACGCCTTTGCCTTCGAACGGCGTTGGCTGGACATGCCGCTACCGCTGGCCGACCCCATTACCCACAAGGCCATGGGCGAGCGCTGCCGGCGCCTGAACCTGGAGTTCACAGGGCGCCAGGCCTGGCTCGGGCGGATCCGCCAGCTGCTGGCTCAACAACTGGACGCCGCCCCCGGGCTTGAGGGCCTGGCGCGGCAGATGAACTGCTCATCGCGGACCTTGCGCCGGCACCTGCAGGCACTTGGCAGCAGTTATCAACAGCTGCTCGATGAACTGCGCTTCGAGCGGGCCAAGCAGTTGCTGGCCGATGAGCACATGCCGATCTACCGCATTGCCGAAACCTTGGGGTTCAGCGAAACCGCCAGCTTCCGCCATGCCTTCCAACGCTGGAGCGGTGTGGCGCCTAGCCATTTTCGCGGGTAAGCCCGCGAAAGTGGCCAGCGAGCTTGGCCACATCGATCCCCTTTTGGCCGTTTGCGTCGTTCTCCCTGGCAGGGCCTGCACTGAAAATGGGCCCACGCCAGTTCAACCGGAGAACAACAATGCTGACGATCTATTCCGATGACCACCGCCTGCACCACGGCCGCTGCGAGCTGATCGACGGCAAGCTGATGCCCTGCTTCGAAATGCCTTCGCGCGCCGACCATGTGCTCGATCAAGTGAACAAACGCCAGCTCGGCGACATTCAGGGCCCGACTGACTTCGGCCGCGCACCGCTGCTGCGAATCCACAGCGCCGACTACCTGGACTTCTTCGAGGGCGCCTGGGCGCGCTGGGCCGCACTGGGCCACGACGGCGACCTGCTGCCCTTCACCTGGCCAGCCCGCACCCTGCGCCAGGTGAAACCCACCGGCCTGCATGGTGAACTCGGCTACTACAGCTTCGACGCAGGCGCACCGATCACCGCCGGTACCTGGCAGGCTGCCTACAGCGCCGCCCAGGTCGCACTCACCGCCCAGGCGGCGATCCAGCAAGGCGCCTATTCGGCGTTCGCTCTGTGCCGCCCACCAGGGCATCATGCCGCCGCCGAAGTCATGGGCGGCTACTGCTACCTCAACAATGCCGCCATCGCCGCCCAGGCCTTCCTTGACCAGGGCCGCCGCAAAGTCGCCATCCTCGACGTCGACTACCACCACGGCAACGGCACCCAGGACATCTTCTACGCCCGCAACGATGTGTTGTTTGCCTCGATTCATGGCGACCCGCAAGCCGAGTTCCCGTTCTTCCTCGGTTACGCCGACGAAACCGGCGAAGGGGCCGGCGAAGGCTGCAACATCAACTACCCTTTGCCGGCCGGCAGTGACTGGGCAGCCTGGAGCGCCGCACTGGAGGACGCCTGCCAGCGCATCGCCGACTACGACGCCGATGTGCTGGTGATATCGCTGGGCGTGGACACCTTCAAGGACGACCCTATCTCGCAGTTCAAGCTGGACAGCCCGGACTACCTGGCGATGGGCAAGCGCATCGCCCAGCTCGGCAAGCCGACCCTGTTCGTGATGGAAGGTGGCTACGCTGTGGAAGAAATCGGTATCAACGCGGTCAATGTGCTGGAAGGCTTCCAGTACGCCCAGCCAGGAGCCCGGTAATGGCCCGACTCAAGCGTCTGCTCGCCCCGTTAATCGCTGCCACCCTGTGCACCGGTGCCCTGCAGGCCCAGGCCGAGCAGCGTACCTTGCGCGTCTACAACTGGTTCGACTACATCACCCCGCAGACCTTGGTCGACTTCCAGAAAGACAGCGGGGTGAAGCTGATCTACGACATTTTCGACACCAACGAGGCGCTGGAAGCCAAACTGCTTACCGGTAACTCCGGCTATGACGTGGTGGTGCCGTCCAACGTGTTCTTGGCCAAGCAGATCGAAGCCGGTGTGTTCCAACCGCTGGACCGCAGCAAGCTGCCGAACTGGCAACACCTGGACCCGGCCCTGATGAAGCTGATCGAAGCCAACGACCCCGGCAACAAGTTTGCTGTGCCCTACATGTACGGCACCGTGCTGATCGGCTTCAACCCGGCGAAGGTCAAGGCGGCGCTCGGTGAAAACGCACCCGTGGACAGCTGGGACCTGATCTTCAAGGAAGAGAACATCGCCAAGCTCAAGCAGTGTGGCGTTGCCCTGCTCGATTCGCCTTCCGAGATTCTGCCGCTGGCCCTGAAGTACCTGGGGCTGGACCCCAACAGCGCCAAGCCCGACGACTACAAGAAGGCCGAGGCGCTGTTGCTTAAGATTCGCCCGCACATCACCTACTTCCACTCTTCCAAATACATGGCCGACATCGCCAATGGCGATATCTGCGTGGCGGTGGGCTACAGCGGCAGCTTCTCGCAAGCCGCCAATCGGGCTCACGATGCGAAGAACGGCGTGGTGGTCGACATGCGCCTGCCCAAGGAAGGTGCGCCGATCTGGTTCGACATGCTGGCGATTCCGAAAAACGCCGCCAACCCGCAAGAGGCTCACACGTTCATCAACTACCTGCTGCGCCCCGAGGTGATAGCGCCGATCAGCGACTTTGTCGGGTATCCGAACCCAAACAAGGACGCGACCGACAAGGTCAGCCCAGCGATTCGCAATAACCCCAACCTGTACCCGACGGCAGAGGCGATGGCCAAGCTGTATACCCTCAAGCCACTGCCACGTGATGCCGAACGGGCACGCACCAGAGCCTGGACCCGCATCAAGTCCGGCACCTGAGCCGTGGCGGGGTCGCTAGGCGGCCCCGCTCACTTTTTCCAGGCCCGACGCAAGCGCATCAGCGCATTGGCAATGTCGGCCTCTGGCACTGCGGCAAACCCCAGTACCAACCCTGCGCGGTTATCCACAGGCACCTGGCTGTCCTCCAGCCAATAGCTACTCAGCGGATTCACCTCAACCCCTACCGCTTCTGCCGTGGCGACCAGCTCTTGCTCGCGCGCAAAGTTATCCACATCCACCTTCACATGCAGCCCCGCCGCGACTTCCGGCATACCGCCCAACCCAGGCACATCCAGCGGCCAGCCTGCCTTGAGTACATTGCGCCGACTCAACGCCGCCCGGCGCATACGCCGGATGTGGCGCTGGAAATGCCCATGGGCCATGAACTCGGCCATCACGCACTGGCTGCCCACCTCCGAATGCCGCATGGCCAGCGCCCGCCCCTGGCTGAACGCCTGTACCAGGCGCGCAGGCAACACCAGGTAGCCCAGACGCAACGCGGGAAAGGCAATTTTGCCGAACGTGCCGACGTACAGCACCCGTCCCTGCCGGTCCAGCGCCGCCAGCGGTGCCAATGGCGCGCCGCTGAAGCGGTACTCGCCGTCGTAATCGTCTTCGATGATCCAGCCATCGTTGCGCTCGGCCCAGGCCAGCAATGCCAGCCGTCGCGCCAGGCTCATGGTCACCCCGGTGGGGTACTGATGCGCCGGCGTGACGTACGCCAGGCGGCAGTTCGCCAGTTGCACGAGGCGCTCACAGTCCATCCCCTCTTCATCCACCGGTACGCCCACTACCTTGCCCCCAGCCACGGCAAAGGTATGCCCGGCGGCCCGATAGCCAGGGTTTTCCACAGCCACCCCCTCGCCAGGCTGCAACAGCAACTGTGCACAAAGGCTGATAGCCTGCTGTGCACCACTGGTGATCACAATTTGTTCAGCCGTGCACGAAAGGCCCCGTGAACGCCGCAGATAGGCCGCGATCAGCTCGCGAAGCTGCAGCTCACCCGCCGGGTCACCGTAACCCAGCTGCGCAGGGTCCGGGTTACGCCAGAAGGCCGCTTGCAGCTTGGCCCACACGTCAAACGGGAACAGATCGAAGGCAGGGATGCCGACCCTGAACGCACGTGGGGCGCCACTTCTAGGAACGGGCAAGTGGTTACTTTTCAGACGCTCAAGCGGCTCGCTGGAGCGCACACAGCTGGATAAATCCTCAGCCTTTTCTGAAGAAAATGTGGATAAACCTGTTGATAACCCTAGGGATAACCCTGTGGACAGTTGTGTGGATAGTTTTTCGAGCTGAGTCACATAGGTGCCGTCGCCCACCCGGCTTTCGATATACCCCTCGGCATACAACTGGTCATAGGCACGCACCACGCTGTTGCGCGACAGCGCCAGTATCGCCGCCAGGTCACGGCTGGCCGGCAATCGCGTGCCGCTGCTCAAGCGCCCATCCAGCACCCGCGCACGCAAAGCCTGGTAGAGCTGCTGGCTTAGCCCGCGGCGGCGGTCGAGCACGATGCCAGCTGGGTCGAAAGGCAATATGAGGGGGCGCTTGTTCACCGTATTGGACCTATCAAATCAGTCATAAATGGATCTTACACAGAACCAATAGCCTGCCTAGGATGGAGCCATTCGACAAGGAACCCGCCATGTACAACAGCAAGCCCCACCAGGAACATGACCTAGCACGCCTGCACCGGCACATGGCCGATACGCGCCTCGCCGTCCTCATCAGCCATGGTGAACACGGCTTGCTGGCGACCCACCTGCCCGTCCTGGTCGACACCCAGCAAGGCGAGTTTGGCACGGTCTACGCGCACCTGGCCCGGGCCAACGCCCAGTGGCAAGACCTGCAGCAAGGCGCTGAAGCGCTGCTGGTGTTTCCGGGGGCCGACGCGTACGTCAGCCCGAGCTACTACCCCAGCAAGGCCGACAACCCCAAGGTGGTCCCCACCTGGAACTACCTGGCGGTTCATGCCTATGGCCAAGCGGAAGTCATCCACGAGGCCGAGCCACTGCTGCAAATCGTCAGCCGCCTGACCGAGCGCCATGAGCACGGCCGCAGCGCACCCTGGAAAGTGTCCGACGCCCCCAGCGACTACCTTGAAGGCATGCTCCGCGCCATTGTCGGCATTCGCTTGCCGATCACGCGCCTGCAAGGGGCCCGCAAGCTCAGCCAGAACCGTTCGGCCGAGGACATTGCCGGGGTGCGTCAAAGCCTCGGCGACAGTGCCGACTACCAGGACAACCAACTTGCAGCGCACATGCGCCAACTCTGAAGGAAAAGCCCATGCCCAGCGTCACTCTGCGCCCTGTCAGCGCCAACGACCATCCCGCCTGGCTTGCCCTGTGGCAGGCTTACTTGCGCTTCTATGAGACCGAATTGCCCGAAGCGGTCAGCACCAGCACCTGGCAGCGCCTGCTGGACAGCCACGAGCCGACCCACTCTGCCCTGGCCTGGGTCGATGGCAAGGCAGTGGGGATGGTCAACTGGATCTACCATCGTTCCAACTGGAGCATCGAGAACTCGTGCTATCTGCAGGACCTCTATGTGGATGGCACGCAACGCGGCCTGGGCATCGGTCGCCAGCTGATCGAGCATGTCTACGCCACCGCCAAGGCTGCCGGCTGTGCCAAGGTGCACTGGCTGACCCACGAAACCAACGCCACCGCCATCAGCCTGTACCAGCAGGTTGCCGAGCGGCCGGGCTTCATTCAATTCCGCAAAGGGTTGTAGGCACGACATGACCGACGCACTGAACTGGAAACCCGCCAAGGCACCCACGGCAGACACCATCGAGGGCCGCTTCATCCGCTTGGAAAAACTCGACCCGGTACGTCACGGCGACGACCTGTGGGACGTCTTGCAAGGCCCGCAAGCCGACCCGGCCCTGTGGGATTACCTGCCCTATGGCCCATTCCCCGAACGCGGCGCCTTCGACCGTTGGCTGCAAGGCCATGCCGCCAGCCTTGATCCGTTGTTCTACACCGTTATCGACCGCCCTACCGGCCAGGCCCAGGGCATTCTCAGCCTGATGTCGATCGTGCCCGACCATGGCCGCATCGAGATCGGCCACATCGCCTTCGGCGCCGCCATGCAGCGCACGCCAAAGGGGACCGAAGCGGTGTACCTGCTGGGCAAGCTGGGTTTCGAGCTCGGCAACCGCAGGCTCGAGTGGAAGTGCAACAACGCCAATGCCCGCTCCAAGCGCGCGGCGCAGCGGTTCGGCTTTGTCTATGAGGGCGTGTTCCGCAAGCACCTGGTGGTCAAGGACCACAACCGGGATACCGCGTGGTACTCGATCACCGATGACGAGTGGCCAACGGTAGCGGCGGGGTTCGAGCGCTGGTTGAGTGCCGACAACCAACGCCCTGAAGGGCAAGCCAAAACGCTGGAAGCCTGCCGCAACGCGTGATCAGGCCAGCTTGGCCCTGAGTTCTGCAATGTGCTCCGGGCCGATACCACAGCAACCGCCGAGCAGGCTGGCACCGCGTTGGCGCCAGCTGCTGGCCCAGCTCAGATAACCCGGCGGGTCGAGGTCTTCGCGCAGCTCATCCAGGCCATCGTTGGCGGTGGCGTCCTTGGGTTGCGGGGGGAAGGCATTGGCGTAAGCACCAATGGCGATGTCCACACCCAGGCGCTCGAAGGCCTCGCGCGCAACATCCAGCGCAGCACCGATCACTTCGGGCTGGCTGCAGTTGAACAACAACGCGCCGACGCCCAGCTCGGCAATCGCTTCGGCTGCCGCAGCAACGGTCTGCCCGGAGCGCAGACGCGGCACGTCCACGACGCCTTCATCCTCAAGGGTGAACGACACCCAGAACGGCCTGCCGTCCTGCGGCAGGTGCGAGCTGATGGCCCGCACTTCTTCAATCGAGCTCTGGGTTTCGGCCAACCACAGGTCCACATAAGGTGCCAGCCCTGCCAGCAGCGGTGTCAGTACTTCGCTGACCCGCTCCGGCTGATACAGGTCCGGGCGGTAAGAGCCGAACAGCGGCGGCACCGACCCGGCAACACGAACAGGTACGGCAGCTGCATCAGCTGCGGCACGGGCCAGTTGCCCTGCCGTTGCGGCCAATGCGCGCCCTTCCTGGGCGAAGCGCGCTTCACCAATATGGAACGGCACAACCGCATAGCTGTTGCTGGTGATGACCTGCGCCCCAGCCTCGATATACGCCGCATGCACGGCTACCACCGCTTCAGGTGCTTCGCTCAAGGCCAACGCTGACCATTCGGGTTGCCGGAACGGCGCACCACGACGCTGCAGCTCTCGCCCCATACCGCCATCCAGAATTACCAGCGATCGTTCGCCCATATGCCTATCACTTATATGTTTATAAATAAAATTCATTAGTGTGTGACTTGTTATAACTATTAAATACCCGACACGGATTGTCCAACAACTTTTTCAGGTACCTCCATGCGCTTGCTTCCCTTGCTCGGCACCGGCCTCATCGCCCTGTGTGCCACCACTCAGGCCTTCGCAGGTGCCACGCTGGACCGAGTGCAAGCGCGCAAGGAAATGGTCAACGTGCTGATGGAAAGCTATCCGCCGTTCTCGTTTCTGAACGATCAGAACCAGCTGGATGGTTTCGACGTGGATGTAGCCAAGGCCGTCGCCGACAAGCTGGGCGTCAAGCTGCGCCTGGAAACACCCTCCTGGGATGTGATTGCTGCAGGGCGCTGGAGCGGCCGTTATGACCTTTGTGTGTGCTCCATGACCCCAAGCAAGGCGCGCGCCGAGGTGTTTGATTTCCCGGTGGAGTACTACGCCTCGCCTGCGGTAATCGTGGTCAACGCCAAGGACGAACGCATCCATTCGGCCAAAGACCTGGACGGCCTGAAGGTCGGCCTGACCAGCGCCTCGAGCTACGAGAGCTACTTGAACAAGAACCTGGTCATCGAGGGTGATGAGGACAAGAAGATCGACTATCCCTTCGAGAGGGTGCAGATCGCCCCTTATGACACTGACAACGTCGCCTTCCAGGACCTGGGCCTGGGCGCAGGTGTGCGCCTGAATGCCATCCTGACCAACCTGGTCACCGCCCAGCCGCGCCTGGATCAGGACAAGCGCTTCAAATTGGCCGGTGCGCCGCTGTACGAAGAACCCAATTCGGTGGCGATTGAAAAAGGCGACCCCGAGTGGGATGGCAAGCTGCGTCAGGTATTCGCCGAGCTGAAGGCCGATGGCACCTTGGCCAAGCTGTCACAGAAATGGATCGGCGCCGATATCAGTAAATGAGTGCTCAACAACCTGCCCCGCGCCCCGCCGTCAAAGCGTCGGGCACACAACTGTTCGGCTTTCGCACACGCCTGTACCTGACCTGGGTCGGGCTGTTTGTGCTGTTTGCGGCGTTCTTCCTCAGCTTTGACTTGAAGTTTTCGATCATTGTCGAAAAATTCCCGTATCTGGCGGGGTTCAAGCTGGGGCCGAATGGCTTTTTGCAAGGCGCGGCACTGACCCTGTTCCTGTGCCTGTGCTCGATAGTGGTTTCCGTGGCACTGGGCTTCGCCGCCGCGCTGGCACGGCTGTCGAGCAGCGCGGTACTGTTGGGCATCGCCAGCTTCTACACGTCGTTCTTCCGTGGCACGCCACTGCTGATCCAGATCCTGCTGATCTACCTGGGCCTGCCGCAGCTGGGCGTGGTCCCTGGGGCCATCAGCGCCGGCATCATCGCCCTGTCGCTGAACTATGGCGCCTACCTCAGCGAAATTTTCCGCGCCGGCATCCTCGGTGTGGCGCCTGGGCAACGTCAGGCGGCAATGGCCCTGGGCCTTGGCCCAGCGCAGATCTTCTGGCACGTCACCCTGCCCCAGGCCATGCGCACCATCATCCCGCCGAGCGCGAACCAGTTCATTTCGATGCTCAAGGACTCATCGCTGATTTCGGTGATGGGCGTGTGGGAAGTGATGTTCCTGGCCCAGTCCTACGGCCGCTCCAGCTACCGCTACCTGGAGATGCTGACGACCGCAGCGGTGATCTACTGGGTGCTGTCGATTCTGCTGGAGCTGGTGCAGGCCAAGCTGGAAAGGCACTTTGGCAAGGGCTATCAACACTGAGGGTCAGGTGATCTGACGCTGGCGCCTGACCACACCTATCTGCAAGCCGAACGGGCGAAGTACCGCATTCATTGATTTGAGGGTTGGGTTCCCCTCGCCCCGTTCGATTTGAATCAGCGTACGCAATGACACCTTGCACATGCGAGCAAACTGAGACTGCTGCAGGTTCGCCACCGTTACGCGCAAATGGCGTACTGCACTCAGAGCTCCGGCTGCGCGTAATGCATAAAAAAAGGGGAGCATCCGCTCCCCAGAGGTAAACCGCTTGTTAAACGAAGGTTTCCATCAACCTTCGATCTCGATCAGAATCTCACCCGGCGTCACGCGGTCGCCCTTGGCCACGTGTATGGCCACGACCTTGCCGGCGATGGCCGCCTGCACTTCGGTCTCCATCTTCATGGCTTCGGTGATCAGCACGGCCTGGCCGGCCTTGACCATGTCGCCTTCCTTGACCAGGACATCGACGATGTTGCCTGGCATGGTGGTGCTGACGTGGCCTGGGTCGGTGGCTTGCTTGCGCTTGCTGCCGCCACCGCCGACGAACTCGTTGAGCGGCTCGAACACCACTTCTTCCGGCATGCCGTCGATCGACAGGTAGAAGTGACGCTTGCCCTCTGCCTTGACGCCCACACCGGTGATGTCGACGCGATAGGTTTCGCCGTGCACGTCGATGACGAACTCGGTCGGTACGCCTTCGCCGCCGGGTGCGGCGATGGCCCCGGCTTCAGGGATCGGCAAGAGGGCTTCCGGGGTCAGGGTGCCGGCTTCGCGTTCCTCAAGGAACTTGCGCCCGATGTCCGGGAACATGGCGAAGGTCAGCACGTCTTCTTCGCAGCGGGCCAAGGCGCCGATGTCGCCACGCAGCTTGGTCATTTCCGGCTTGAGCAGGTCGGCCGGGCGCACGTCGATTACTTCTTCGCTGCCGATCGCCTGGCGGCGCAGTTGTTCGTTGACCACGCCCGGGGCCTTGCCGTAACCGCCTTGCAGGTACAGCTTGACCTCGTTGGTGATGGTTTTGTAGCGCTCGCCGGCCAACACGTTGAAGAACGCCTGGGTGCCGACGATCTGCGAAGTCGGGGTCACCAGCGGTGGGAAGCCGAGGTCTTCACGCACGCGCGGGATTTCCGCCAGCACTTCGTTCATGCGGTTGAGGGCGCCCTGCTCCTTGAGCTGGTTGGCCAGGTTGGAAATCATGCCGCCCGGTACCTGGTTGACCTGTACTCGGGTATCCACCGCGGTGAATTCGCTTTCGAACTGGTGGTACTTCTTGCGCACGGCGTAGAAGTACAGGCCGATTTCCTGCAGCAGTTCCAGGTCCAGGCCGGTGTCGAACTCGCTGCCCTTGAGCGCGGCGACCATCGACTCGGTGCCCGGGTGGCTGGTGCCCCAGGCGAAGCTGGAGATTGCCGTATCGATATGATCGGCGCCGTTTTCCACGGCCTTGAGCTGGCACATGGCAGCCAGGCCAGCGGTGTCGTGGGAGTGGATGAACACCGGCAGCGACTGCTCGGCTTTCAGCGCCTTGACCAGCTCGCCCGTGGCATACGGGGTCAGCAGGCCGGCCATGTCCTTGATCGCCACCGAGTCGCAACCCATGGCTTCCATCTGCTTGGCCTGGCTAACGAAGGCTTCGATGGTGTGCACCGGGCTGGTGGTGTAGGCGATGGTGCCCTGGGCGTGCTTGCCGGCGGCCTTGACCGCTTCGATGGCCACACGCAGGTTACGCACATCGTTCATCGCGTCGAAAACACGGAAAACGTCGATGCCGTTGACCGCAGCCTTGGCGACAAAGGCCTTGACCACGTCATCGCTGTAGTGGCGGTAGCCCAGCAGGTTCTGGCCGCGCAACAGCATTTGCAGGCGGGTGTTGGGCAATGCGGCGCGCAGTTTGCGCAGGCGCTCCCACGGGTCTTCCTTGAGGAAGCGCACGCAGGCATCGAAGGTCGCGCCACCCCAGACTTCCAGCGACCAGTAGCCGACCTTGTCGAGCTTGTCGCAGATCGGCAGCATGTCTTCGGTACGCATGCGGGTGGCCAGCAGGGACTGGTGGGCGTCGCGCAGGATCGTGTCGGTTACGTGAATTTTCTTGGACATTGTTATCTCCTCATAGCGGCAAGCTTCAAGCTACAAGCGCCAAGAAAAGCTGGTCTGCTTTTACTTGTAGCTTGCCGCTTACAGCTTGCAGCTGAATTCATAGGCCTGCGTGGGCGGCGATGGCGGCGGCGATGGCCAGGGCCAGCTCTTCGGGTTTGCGCTTGATCGAGTAGTTGGTCAGTTCAGGGTGGCTTTCGACGAAGCTGGTGTTGAACTGGCCGCTACGGAATTCCGGGTTGCGCAGTATTTCCTGGTAATACGCAGCGGTGGTCTTCACCCCCTGCACGCGCATGTCGTCCAGGGCCCGCAGGCCGCGGTCCATGGCTTCTTCCCAGGTCAACGCCCAGACCACCAGCTTCAGGCACATGGAGTCGTAGAAGGGCGGAATGGTATAGCCGGTGTAGATCGCCGTGTCGGTACGCACGCCTGGGCCGCCGGGTGCGTAATAGCGGGTGATCTTGCCGAAGCTGGGCAGGAAGTTGTTCTTCGGGTCTTCGGCATTGATACGGAACTGCAGCGCGTAGCCGCGGTGCTGGATGTCTTCCTGCTTGACCGACAGCGGCAGGCCCGAAGCGATGCGGATCTGCTCGCGAACGATGTCCAGGCCGGTGATTTCTTCGGTGATGGTGTGCTCCACCTGCACCCGGGTGTTCATCTCCATGAAGTACACCTCGCCATCGGCGAGCAAGAACTCCACGGTACCGGCGTTTTCGTAATTCACGGCCTTGGCTGCACGCACCGCGAGGTCGCCGATGTAGGCGCGCTGCTCGGGGGTCAGCTGAGGGCTCGGGGCAATCTCGATGAGCTTCTGGTTGCGGCGCTGGATCGAGCAATCGCGCTCGAACAGGTGCACCACGTTGCCGAAGCTGTCACCCAGGATCTGCGCCTCGATGTGCTTGGGGTTGACGATGCACTTTTCCAGAAACACTTCCGCAGAGCCAAAAGCCTTGGTGGCCTCGGAGATGACGCGGGGGAAGTTCTGTTCCAGTTCTTCACGGCTGTTGCAGCGGCGAATGCCGCGGCCGCCACCGCCGGAGGTGGCCTTGAGCATCACCGGATAACCGATGCGGTCACCTTCGCTCAGGGCTTCATGAATATCGGCAACGTTGCCTTCGGTGCCCGGTGTCACCGGTACGCCGGCCTTGATCATGGTGCGGCGCGCTTCGGTCTTGTCGCCCATGCGGCGAATGACTTCGGCAGCCGGGCCGATGAACTTGATCCCGCGCTCGGCGCAGATCTCTGCCAGTTCAGCATTTTCCGACAAGAAACCGTAACCTGGGTGCAGCGCATCACAACCGGTTTCGACAGCGAGGTTCACCAGCTTGCGCGGGTTCAGGTAACCGGCCAGTGGCTCGGCACCGATGCTGTGGGCCTCGTCAGCGCGCTTTACGTGCAGCGCATGACGGTCGGCGTCGGAATAGATCGCTACCGAGCGTATGCCCATCTCGGCGCAGGCACGCACGATCCGAACTGCGATTTCACCTCGGTTGGCGATCAGGATTTTTTTTATCACTGGAGTCTTCCCAAAGCCGTAGGAACAGTCGAGCCGGTTCTACCGGTCGGCGCGTGACCAGACGTTGCTGGCCAGTCGCACATTCACCCTAGCGCTGTAGGTCGATAAACAAAAATCAATATTTGTTAGGGGCAGTATTAGCAAAAGCTTATAGTGCCGTAACAAGGTTTTGCCGGAGCCGCGATAAAGATGCGTAAGTCCTTGATGCGTATGACTTTACGTCAATTGCAGATCTTCAATGAGGTGTGCGATTTACGCTCGTACAGCCGTGCGGCCGAGGAAATGGCGCTCACGCAACCCGCCGTAAGTCTACAGATTCGCCAGCTCGAAGAGCTTATCGGTCAGCCGCTGTTCGAGTACGTCGGCAAGAAGCTTTACCTGACCGAGGCAGCCGAAGCCCTACAGCGTGCCAGCCGGGATATCTTTGGCCGCCTGGAAAGCCTCGACATGCAGCTCTCGGACATGCAGGGCTCACTGCAAGGGCAGTTGAAACTGGCGATCGAGTCCAGTGCAAAGTACTTCGTGCCACACCTGTTCGCCGCCTTCAAGCAGCGCCACCCGGAGGTCAACCTGACGCTCACCGTGGTCAACCGCGCCCAGGCGATCCGACGCCTTTCGGACAACCGTGACGACTTGATCATCATGTCGATGGTGCCGCAGGACATGGGGCTGGAATTCCTGCCATTTCTGAACAACCCGATCGTCGCCGTGGCCCCGCCGGATCATCCGCTGTGCAAGCTCGACCACCTGCGCCTGCAAGACCTTGAGCCTCATACGCTGCTGGTCCGCGAACAAGGTTCGGGTACGCGCAAGGCTTGTGAGGAGTACTTCAAGGACAAGCGCGTGCACTTCACCCAGACCCTCGAAGTGGCATCGGCAGATGCCCAGCGCGAATGCGTGATCGCCGGCTTGGGCATTGCCCTGCTCACCCGCCATGCCTTGAACATGGAGCTGGCCGCGGGCGTGCTCAAAGAGTTGCCGGTGGAGGAACTGCCGCTGTACCGCAGTTGGTGCGTGGTACAGGCCAAGGCCAAGCGGCAGTCGCCGGTGGCCCTGGCATTCTTGGCGTTCATCCGCAGCGAACGCGTGCTGATCAGCGCGATTGTTGAGCGTTTTTCGGGGAAGATGCTGCCGAAGTCTGCCACACCGTGAGCGCTTGCAGCTCAGGGTAGTCAACCAAGTCACGGAGCAATTGACGCTGGTCGCAGTAGCTTTCGATAGCGCGGCGATACTCCATCCGGCGCTGATCCTTTTCCTGCTGCTTGCGAGCCTTGGCGTTAGGTTGGTACGTACCGTCGAAGTCACGAGCCATTGCCTGTCTCCCAGTTAGGATGCGGGAGTTTCAGACTGGCTTCGGGGGTTTACGGTTTTGCGCCAGGGCGGTTACAAAATCGTGAATTTTGCTTGCCTGCGCAGGCGATGAGGCCCGCGCAGGCGCCGCAAGTCAGTCGTCGGTGGCTTTGATCGACTTGGGCGATAGGCGCAGGCTGCGCAAGCTGCGCTTCACGCTCTTGAGGTGGTTGACCAGGCTCGGCCCACGCGCCATGGCAACACCCATGGCCAGCACATCGATCACCACCAGGTGGGCGATACGCGAGGTCAGCGGCGTATAGATTTCGGTGTCTTCATGCACATCGATGGCCAGGTTGACGGTCGAAAGCTCTGCCAGGGGGGTGGCGCTCGGGCACAGGGTAATCAGGTTGGCGCCACTCTCACGCACCAGGTTGGCGGTAATCAGCAGGTCTTTGGAACGGCCCGACTGGGAGATGCACACCGCCACGTCGCCCGGCTTCAAGGTGACCGCCGACATGGCCTGCATGTGCGGGTCGGAATAGGCCGCCGCGCTGAGCAGCAGGCGGAAGAACTTGTGCTGGGCATCGGCAGCCACCGCGCCCGATGCGCCAAAGCCATAAAACTCTACCCGCTGCGCCTGGGCCATGGCGCTCACGGCCTGCTGCAGCGCTTGTGGGTCGAGGTGTTCGCGCACCTCCATCAGCGTGTGCAAGGTAGTGTCGAAGATCTTCAGGCTGTAATCGGCTACCGAGTCGTCTTCATGGATCGCGAACTGCCCAAAGCTGGCCCCGGCGGCCAGGCTTTGCGCGAGTTTCAGCTTGAGGTCCTGAAAGCCTGAACAGCCAATCGCCCGGCAGAAACGTACGATGGTCGGTTCACTGATACCCACGTTGTGCGCCAGGTCGGCCATCGAGCTGTGCATGACGGCAGCCGGGTCTAGCAGCACGTGGTCGGCTACTTTCAGTTCCGATTTGCGCAGCAGGTGGCGCGATTGGGCGATATGTTGCAACAGATTCACGGGCTGGACTCGGTTATGATCGGCTGGCCGGGATGTAGCTTTCTTGTAGTTATACTACATGGGCGCCAACCCGCCCAGTTAAACGAACGTGGAGAGTGGTGGTTTGACTATTCCTTGCGACATTCTGGTCTTCGGTGGCACCGGCGATCTGGCCTTGCACAAATTGCTCCCGGCGCTCTATCACCTGTTTCGCGAGGCTCGTCTGAACAACGCGGTGCGGATCATCGCCCTGGCGCGGCGCAACCTGCCACGTAACGACTACCTGAAGCTCGCCGAGCGCCACTGCCGGGCGCAGATCGCGCGCAACGACTTCGACGAAGAGGTCTGGCAACGGTTCTCCGCCCGGCTCGACTACTTCCCCATGGACGCCTCGCAGAGTGCCGATTTCGGCCGGCTGGCCCGCTACCTCGGCGAGCCCGGCGGGCTGACCCGCATCTTCTACCTGGCCACCGCCCCGAACCTGTTCGTGCCCATCGCCAACCACCTGCGCATCGCTGGCCTGGCCGACCCCGAAGCCCGTATCGTGCTGGAAAAGCCGATCGGCCATTCCCTGGCGTCCGCCACAGCCATCAACGAGGCGATCGGAGCGGTGTTCGAAGAAGCCCAGGTGTTCCGTATCGACCACTACCTGGGCAAGGAGACGGTGCAGAACCTGATGGCCCTGCGCTTCGCCAACGCCCTGCTGGAGCCGGTATGGCGCAACAGCCAGGTCGAGCACGTACAGATCAGCGTCTGCGAAACCCTGGGTGTTGAGAACCGCGGCGGCTACTACGACCGCGCCGGCGCGACCCGCGACATGCTGCAGAACCACCTGCTGCAGTTGCTGTGCCTGGTGGCCATGGAGCCGCCGGCGCAGTTCGAGGCCGAGGCCGTGCGCGACGAGAAAGTGAAGATTCTGCGTGCGCTCAAGCCGATCTGCGGCCAGGACGTGCAGGACAAGACCGTGCGCGGGCAGTACGGTGCCGGGCACATCGGCGGCCAGGAAGTGCCCGCTTACTATTTCGAGAAGGACGTGGACAACGACAGCGACACCGAAACCTTCGTGGCCGTGCACGCTCACGTCGATAACTGGCGCTGGGCCGGGGTGCCGTTCTACCTGCGCACCGGCAAGCGCATGGCGCGCCGCTCGTCGCAGATCGTCATTCAGTTCAAGCCCGTGCCGCATGAGCTGTTCAACGGCGGCCAGGTCAACCAGCTGCTGATTCAGCTACAGCCGCAAGAGCACATCAGCCTGCGCATGATGACCAAGAGCCCAGGCAAGGGCATGCGCCTGGAGCCGGTCGACCTGGACCTGAACCTGGCCCAGGTATTCGGCCAGACCCGCCGCTGGGAAGCCTATGAGCGCCTGCTGCTGGACGTGCTGGAAGGTGATTCGACACTATTCATGCGCCGCGATGAAGTCGAAGCGGCCTGGGCCTGGATAGACCCGATCATCAAAGGCTGGGAAGAGCACTTTCAGGCCCCGCGCCATTACGCCGCCGGTAGTAACGGGCCGGAGCAGGCCAACAGCCTGCTGGCCAGGCACGGCAGCCATTGGCATGGCTGAAAGCCTGCCCGATCCCATTACCCCTTTGGAGCAGAGACAGTAGCGCTGCGCCTGCTGGCGCACACCTCAAACTGCAAAGGGATCCATCATGAGCAAAATCGAAAACCTCTATGCGTACAACAGCGAAGTACCAGGCGAACCGGTCTGCTTCGAAGTTCAGGGAACGGTGACCGTTGCTCACCCAGGCATCGAACCCGTTCTGGTGGCGCCCAAGATTCGCCACAAAGGTGGCTGGGAAGTGCTTCAGCTGAAACTGGAGGACAAGGGGGGCATCAACCTGCAGGTCCTGACCCAGAAGCCGGTATTCTTCAGGCGCGAAGGCGGGACTTCGTGGAAGCGGCTGGAGATCATTCACGCCGAAGGTTCGCAAATGGTCGAGATCGGCCACCGGGTAGCAATCAACTGAGTCTGGCAGGGTGCTGTAGGCCAATCCGGATGAGCGACAGCACGTAAAGGTGGAAATTCATACAGTAGGCGTTTGCCCCGTAACCAGCCTGCCCCTAGAATGGCCGGATGCGCACAGACGACCTCTCCCTCCTGCTGAACTCCCTCAATGACGCCCAACGCCAGGCCGTAGCCGCCTCGCTCGGGCGTCAACTGGTGCTTGCCGGCGCCGGTTCCGGTAAAACCCGCGTGCTGGTGCACCGCATCGCCTGGCTGATCCAGGTCGAGCAGGCCTCGCCGCATTCGATCTTGTCGGTGACCTTCACCAACAAGGCTGCGGCAGAAATGCGCCAGCGCATCGAGCAGTTGCTGGGGATAAACCCGGCCGGCATGTGGGTGGGCACGTTCCACGGCCTGGCCCATCGTTTGCTGCGGGCTCACTGGCAGGAAGCCCGGCTGGTGCAGAACTTCCAGATTCTCGACAGCGACGACCAACAGCGCCTGGTCAAGCGGGTGATGCGCGAGCTCGGCCTGGATGAACAAAAGTGGCCGGCACGCCAGGCTCAATGGTTCATCAACGGCCAGAAAGACGAAGGCTTGCGCCCTCAGCATATCCAGGCCGGCGGTGACCTGTTCCTCTCGACCATGCGCGATGTCTATACCGCCTACGAACAGGCCTGCGAACGCGCCGGAGTCATCGACTTCTCCGAACTGCTGCTGCGCGCCCTCGACCTGTGGCGCGATCACCCCGGGCTGCTGGAGCACTATCAGCGCCGCTTCAGCCATGTGCTGGTGGACGAGTTCCAGGACACCAACGCCGTGCAGTACGCCTGGTTGCGCCTGCTCGCGCGCGGCGGCCAGAGCCTGATGGCGGTGGGCGACGATGACCAGTCGATCTATGGCTGGCGCGGCGCCAAGATCGAGAACATCCACCAGTACACAGCCGACTTCCCAGACGCCGAAATGATCCGCCTGGAGCAGAACTACCGCTCCACCGGCGGCATCCTCAAGGCGGCCAACGCCCTGATCGCCAACAACAGCGGGCGCCTGGGCAAAGAACTGTGGACCGACATGGGCGAAGGCGAGCCGCTGACCCTGTATGCGGCCTACAACGAACACGATGAAGCGCGCTACGTGGTAGAAACCATCGAGAGCCTGGTCAAGCAAGGCAATGCGCGCAACGAAATCGCCATTCTGTACCGCTCCAACGCCCAGTCGCGGGTGCTGGAAGAAGCCCTGTTGCGTGAACGCATCCCCTACCGCATCTATGGCGGCCAACGCTTCTTCGAACGTGCCGAAATCAAGAACGCCATGGCCTACCTGCGCCTGCTCGAAGGCCGTGGCAACGATGCAGCGCTGGAGCGGGTAATCAACGTGCCGCCGCGCGGTATCGGCGAAAAAACCGTCGAAGCCATTCGCGATCACGCCCGCCACAGCCAGCTGTCGATGTGGGAAGCCATGTGCCAGCTGCTCGCTGCCAAGGCCCTGAAGGGCCGTGCTGCCAGTGCGTTGGGTGCCTTCATCGAACTGATCGAGGGGTTGGCCGCCAAGGTCGTGGACATGCCGCTGCATACCATGACCCAGACCACCATCGAACAGTCCGGCCTGATCATCTATCACCAGGAAGAAAAGGGTGAAAAGGGCCAGGCACGTGTGGAAAACCTTGAGGAACTGGTCAGCGCAGCACGCAACTTCGAGGCCGGCGACGAAGACGCCGACCTCTCGCCGCTCTCGGCCTTCCTCGGCCACGCCTCGCTCGAAGCGGGCGACGCCCAGGCCGATGAACATGAAGACAGCATCCAGCTGATGACCTTGCACAGTGCCAAAGGCCTGGAATTCCCCTATGTGTTCCTGGTGGGCATGGAAGAAGGGCTGTTCCCGCACAAGATGAGCCTGGAAGAGCCTGGCCGCCTGGAAGAGGAACGCCGCCTGGCCTATGTGGGCATTACCCGCGCCATGCGCCAGCTGGTCATGACCTATGCCGAAACACGTCGCCTGTATGGCAGCGAGACCTACAATAAAGTGTCGCGTTTCGTACGCGAGATTCCGCCAGGTCTGGTTCAGGAAGTGCGCCTGTCCAACAGTGTCAGCCGCCCATTCGGCGGCGCGAAGGTCGCCACCAGCAACCTGTTCGCCAATGCCAATATTCCGCAGACCGCCTTCAACCTCGGCCAGCGCGTGCAACATGCGGTGTTTGGCGAGGGGGTGATCCTCAACTTCGAGGGCTCTGGCGCCCAGGCGCGGGTACAGGTGAACTTTGCCGAAGGCAGCAAGTGGCTGATGCTGGGTTATGCCAAGCTCGAGGCCATCTGAGGCTGTACGCGGGCAGCCCCGCGTACAGGCGGTTACAGGCACGCTTGTAACATTCAGGCAAAAGCTCGAAACATTATGTCGCTGGTCATGTGCCCGGGAACCTGTGCACCATGACGCGCGTGCAATCCACAACAGGGGATATCCCACTTATGCAACGTTTTCTTAGCATCGCTCTGGCGCTCTGCGTCGGCTTGACGCTGAGCCTGGACGCCAGCGCCAAGCGTTTCGGCGGCGGCAAGAGCTCGGGCTCCGCGCCTATTCACCAGACCCGCCAGGCCACGCCAACCACGCCTGCCGCCGCGCCGACCGCACCTGGCCGTGCGCCGGCCGCCGCCAGCGGTGCTTCGCGCTGGCTGGGCCCGCTGGCCGGCCTCGCCGCCGGTGGCCTGCTGGCCTCCATGTTCATGGGGGACGGCTTCCAAGGCATGCAGATCATGGACTTCCTGATCATGGGCCTGATCGCGTTCCTGGTGTTCCGCTTCATTGCCGCGCGTCGCCGCCAGCAGCAGCCGCAAATGGCCGCACCTGGCCATGCGCCATTCCAGCGTGAAGCTCACGGCCAGCCTGCCCAGCCGTCGGTCTTCGGTGGTTCGGCCGCACCTGCTGCCGCAGCCGCTCCGGTGATCAAAGCGCCGGCCTGGTTCAACGAGCAGAGCTTCCTGGCCGCCGCGCAAAGCCACTTCCAGTCGCTGCAGCAGCACTGGGATGCCAACGAGATGGACAAGATCGCCGAGTTCGTCACGCCGCAGATGCTCGAGTTCCTCAAGCGCGAGCGCGCCGAGTTGGGTGATGGCTTCCAGGCTACCTACATCGACAACCTCGAAGTACAGCTGGATGGTGTCGATGATCGCGCCGACCGTACCGACGCCACCCTGACCTTCCGTGGCGTGTCGAAGACCTCGCGCTTCGACCAGGGCGAAGTGTTCAGCGAAAGCTGGCACATGGTTCGCGCCCAGGGCGAGAACCAGCCTTGGCTGGTCGCCGGTATCCGTCAAAACGGTTAACCGACACGCGTTGTACAAAAACCCCGGGCTCTGTCCCGGGGTTTTTGCTTTTGCCACAGCGGCCTACTAGGGTATAACGCGCAGCGTTGTCATCAAGGTCAGAGGAAGTGAACCGTGGAAGAAGTGATCGAACAACTCCGTGAAGCCAATGAGCCGGTACCGGTGCCCTTGGAGCTTCCCGATGAAGATCAGCTGGTGGAAGTCGAAGAACAGCTGTTCATCAACATTCCCTTTGTGTTCAAGGAGTTCCTGCTGACCGTCAGTGATGTGGTCTACGGCTCGCTCGAACCGGTCACGATCACCGACCCGCAATCGCATACCTACCTGCCGGACGTTGCATCCAATGCCTGGGATGCTGGCGTACCACGCGACCTGATCCCGATTTGCCAGGATGGCGATAATTATTACTGCGTCGAGGAAGACGGCACGGTAGTGCTGTGGGATGCCGAAGACGAGATCGTGGGTGAAGACAGCTGGGAATCGGTGTGGCACTGGGCGCGGGACGTGTGGCTGGAAAGCTGATCGCGCGCCTACAAATCGCCAGGCTTTCTGCGCCTGGCGACATCGCTACCGCTCCATCCCTCGGACGAGGGTGAAATCTTGCGCAGTGAGCCTTGCAGCCTCAGTGCGTATTCTCGCGGCTGTTCTCCAGCGTCTCCAGCAAGGCAATCTGCATGCGGGTATGCACGCGGATGAACCAACGCCACAGCAACGCCACCACCACCGCCGCCACTACCGCAATCACCAGCAGCAGTTCATTGGTGGGCAGGATACTGGCCGATAGCGCCGACAGCAGCAGGAAGATCACCAGCAGCGACAGCAGCGGGATCACTTCGGCAATCACCCGGCGCACACGCTGGGTATGGCGCCCCGCCATTTCAGGCTTCACGCCCATTTCCGCCAGCAGCATCGACAGCGCCTTGAGCTTGCGATACGCCGCAATCAGGAAGGGTAGCGACAGCAGCAACGCCGCGCCCCAGATCATCGCCTTCTGCTGGCTGACATCAGCGACCCACTCGCTGAGCCAGTTGCCAATACGCCCGGCAAAGTAGCCCCCGCTGAAGAAGATGGCGATCACCAGCGCCAGGTTGACGCCAACCTGCAACAGGATGCGCCGGATCATCGCCGCAAGCATGGCACCCTCGCCCTGCGGCTGGATGTTGCGCAACCACTCGCCATACAGCGACAGCACCCGCGCCAGACGGCTGGGCACCACCTTGCCAAGTTTCAGCGACAGCGGGTCGGCCGCACGGATCAGGTAAGGCGTCAGCAGCGTGGTGATTGCCGAAACCGCCACGGCCACCGGGTAGAGGAAATCGCTGGTTACCTGCAGGGTCATGCCCAGCGCAGCGATGATGAAAGAGAACTCGCCAATCTGGGAAAGCCCCATGCCTACCCGCAGCGAAGTGCGGCCGTCATTACCGGCGATAAACGCCCCCATGCCACAGGACAACATCTTGCCCAGCACCACCGCCAAGGTGATGACCACGATCGGCCAAGCGTAGTCGATCAGTACTTGAGGGTCGATCATCAAGCCGATGGCGACAAAGAAGATAGCGCTGAACAGATCGCGCACCGGTTCTATCAGCTGTTCGATCTTCAGCAGTTGACGCGACTCGGCCATGATTGCGCCAATCAGGAAGGCGCCAAGGACCATGCTGTATTCCAGCTTCACCACCAGCAGGCAGAAACCGAAACACAGGCCCAACACGGTGATCAGCAACATCTCGTTGCTTTCGAATTTCGCTACATAAGCCAGCAAACGCGGCACCAGCAAAATGCCGATGACCAGCGCGACGATCATGAACAGCGACAGCTTGCCGACCGTGGAAAACACTTCGCCAGAGCTGACCGTGCCGCTGACAGCGATGCCGGACAGCAAGGCAATGATGCCGATACCCAGGATGTCCTCGACGATCAGCACGCCGAAAATCAGCTGGGCGAAGCGCTCGTTCTTCATCTTCAGGTCGTTGAGTGCCTTGACGATGATGGTGGTCGAGGAGATCGCCAGGATGGCGCCGAGAAACAGCGAATCCATGGTGTTCCAGCCGAACCAGCGACCGATCTCGAAACCGATCCAGATCATCAGCACAATTTCCAGGAACGCCGCGATGAACGCTGTAGCACCGACTTTGAACAGCTTGCGCAGGCTGAACTCAAGGCCCAGGCAGAACATCAGGAAGATCACCCCCAGCTCGGCCAGGGTCTTGATGGTGTCTTCGTCGTGGATCAGGCCAACTGGCGGGGTGTGCGGGCCGATGATGAAGCCGGCGACGATGTAGCCCAGCACCACGGGCTGCTTGAGCCGGTGGAAAAGAATCGTGACCACCCCGGCTACCAGCATGATCACTGCCAGGTCCTGGATGAAGCTGATGGCATGCATGGCGCGATACTCCTTTTCTCGATGCCCGGGCAGACCGCTCCTCTGCCAAGGCAAACCGAGCGAGCAGCAAGTACATACTGTATTGAATGCAGGAAAGCCCATGTTGCATGGGCGTACTCAGGTTAACATCGCACCCCGCCGCGTAACGTCGGTGCAATATGTAGAAACAGATCGGCAGGTTAAGCGCTGCCGATGGCGTGATCAGCGTGACGACGGAGCGTCAGCCAACGTCCCGTACCAGGAAGGCAAACTCAAAGAGGGGAAACAGAAGTGTCAGCAGATACCCGCCCCGATTCAGCGCAACCACACCGTGAGCACACTATGGAACCTGGAAACGCCCAGCTGAGCATGACCGTCCTGATGACCCCGGACATGGCCAACTTCTCCGGCAACGTGCATGGCGGCACCCTGCTCAAATACCTGGATGAAGTGGCCTATGCCTGCGCCAGCCGTTATGCCGGCAGCTACGTGGTGACCCTGTCGGTCGACCAGGTGATCTTCCGCGAACCCGTGCACGTCGGCGAACTGGTGACATTCCTCGCATCGGTCAACTACACCGGCAACACCTCGATGGAGGTGGGCATCAAGGTGGTGACCGAGAACATTCGCGAACGCTCCGTGCGTCACTCCAACAGCTGCTTCTTCACCATGGTGGCGGTCGACGACAGCCGCCGCCCGGTAGCGGTGCCGCCGCGCCAGCCGCACAGCAGCGAGGAAAAGCGCCGGTTCCTGCAGGGCCAGCAGCGCCGGCAAATCCGCCAAGAGCTGGAAAAGCGCTACCAGGACCTGAAAACCGACGCCAACTAGAACGCCAGGCGCTGCGCCTCGAAGCGCACGCGCGGGTGGGCGATGCGATCCTGGGCCCGCACCAGCTGCAACTCGTAGCTGGCGCTGGCCTGGGTTTCGAGCAGTACTTCATGTACCGCAGCGCCAGCGTACTCGAACGCCTGCAGCCAGTTGTCCCCCAGCAACACACGGGCCAGAAACAGGCCCGAAGTCAGGTCGCCCACCCCCACCGGTTGACGCGGAAATGCCAGCAGCGGGCGACGCAGGTGCCAGCTTTGCTCGGCCGTCACCAGCAGCATCTCGAACTGCTCTTCGGCGCGCCCCGGATAGGCCAGGTGCTTGACCACGATGACCTGCGGCCCACGCGCGAGCAGGCTGCGCGCCATCTGCACGCAATCTTCCAGCGACTGTGCGCGGCGGCCACAGAAGCTGTCCAGTTCCAACTGGTTAGGGCAAAGGATGTCCGCCTTGGCGGCCGCCTCCTCCAGCAGAAACTCGCTGACCTCCTGCGGCACCATGCAGCCTTTCTCAGGGTGGCCCATGACCGGGTCGCACAGGTACAACGCCTTGGGGTTCACCGCCTTGATGCGTTCGACACCAGCCAGGATCGCCCGACCTTGTTCAGCACTGCCCAGGTAGCCAGACAGCACCGCATCGCAGTGGCCCAGTTCGCCGATGTTGGAAATACCTTCCACCAACGCAGGAATTTGCGCGGGAGCAAGCACTTCGCCAGCCCACTGGCCATACTGAGTATGATTGGAGAACTGCACGGTATTGAGCGGCCAGACATTGACCCCGATACGCTGCATGGGAAACACCGCGGCGCTGTTGCCGGCGTGGCCGAACACCACGTGGGACTGGATGGCGAGCAGGTGCGGGGTACGTTTCATGCGGGAGATTTCCAAAGCTGTTTCAAGGATTGTGCGCAGCGCAGTATGAACTCGATTGCCACCTGTACGACAGGCCAGGGACGCAGTTAAGCTGGTTCGACCTGTTTGGAGCATATGCAAATGTTGACCCTGGAGAATGTCTTCGTCCTGATGCTGATAGCCACGGCAGGCGCCTGGTTGTGGCATAACCATGGGCTACGCGAAAAAGCCTTGGAGCGGGTCAAGCAGCATTGCGCCAAGCTCGACCTCGAACTGCTGGACGATGCCGTCGCCCTCAAGCGCATCGGCTTTGTTCGTGATGCCAACGGCAAGAAGCGCCTGGCGCGGATCTACGCCTTCGAGTTCACCGTCACCGGCGAGCAACGCCACCCAGGCACGGTGACCCAGTTCGGTGCCCACAGCGTGCAGATCGAACTGGCGCCCTACCCGTTCGAGATCAAGACGCCGCCACGCACCGACAATGTCATCGAGATGCAGCAGTGGCGCCAAGAGCATAACCGCTGGCGCAACTGATCAGACGCCAAGGCATTCCCTCAAACCGGCCTCCAGAGCCGGCTGCGGTTGAGCTTGAGCAAAAATCAGCTCGATGCGCGTATCCCTGCGCCAGTCGCTCGGCTGCCAGTCCGGCAGCACGCCCTCAAGCCCATTGAATGATTGCCAGCCTTGCGCAGTGTGGATAACTCCCTTGGCGCGGAGCCATGGCCAGCCGTGTAAAAACGCCCGAATGCGCTGTGGATAAAACTGTCGACTCGGATGCCAGCGCCAGCCAATACTCCAGCCCCCCTCACCTTGTTGCACCAGGCAGATAGGCTCATCGGGCCTATTCCATAGGGATGCGAGGGTATTTCCAAGATTGTCGACAATCCTGTTATCCACATAATCAGTGGAAATAGCCCCTGTGGATGAAACGGGAAGCACCGAAAGTGGCAGGTTTCCGTGGCTGGCCCAAAGGATATCTTTTTCATTAAATTTCTTATTTATCAACAACCTATGATATTCATCCACAGCCTCTGATTTGTTGAAAACCACATCCTTGGCAGCATCAAAAGCCTGCAGTTGAGCCTCATGCAGGGCCTCGCCCCGTGCCATTTTCTGTGCGTCCACAACCATCAAAAGCGGCTGGATTGTCAGCACTCCTGCCCAAGGGGCCTGCTTGAGTCGGGCGAGTAGCTGCAAGGGATGGCCGAGGCCGGAAGGCTCGATGAACAACCGATCAGGCCGCGAGTTGCGCAGCAACCGGCCCAAGCCAACCTGAAACGGCATGCCGTTGACACAGCACAGGCAACCCCCTGCGACCTCGCCGATGGCAATGCCGTCTTCATCGCGGCTGAGTAGCGCAGCGTCGAGCCCCACCAGGCCAAATTCGTTGATCAACACGGCCCAACGTTCGTCAGGCGGGCGCTGCGCCAGCAAATGGCGGATCAATGTGGTCTTGCCGGCACCCAGTGGGCCGGCAATCACGTGGGTAGGAATGTTCTGCAACATGGCATGACTTCGGTCTGGAGGTAGGCCTCACTATGCGCCGTCACGCCAACCAGTCAAGGCTCAGCAGCAAGCGCCGCTGGTGCCCGGATGGCGAGCGATGCACCAGCCCGGCGCCCTCATTGCCTTGCCATTTTTCGCCTTTGAGCACGGCCACATCGCCCGCCTGCAGCCGTTGAATGTTATCCACAGCAGGCATTGCCTGGTGCAGTTCACGCCGGTCTATCGCCCCTTCCTGCAGCCATTCACTGCCCGGCCCCGCGTAGCTTGTGAGCAAGCGCAGCGGCACGTGGTCCACATGAAAGCGCGGGCACATCGGTGCATCCAGCACGCGCAAGCGCAAGCCCAGCCGTCGTGCGCCGAGCAGGCAGGTATAGGCGGCCACCAGCCAGGCCACGTCGGCGACAAAGCTCTCATAACCCTGCAAGTCTGCGGTTTCATACAACAAGCCCGGTAACGCCGGTGCCAGCTGTTCGTCCACATCGATTACCCGCTGGTCAGCCAAGGGTTGGCCAAGGCTGACGACCAGCTGGGCGAAATCCTCCAGTTGAGCCGGCATGCGCCGACGCCATACCGCCAGGTTCACATTGTCCTGCAGAACTTCGGTCAGTACTTGCGGCGAGTCACCCGACACCTGAAAGATATCCACAGGCTTGTGAGCGACGATCATGCTGCCGCCTCCTCGTGCCAAGGACCGAACGGATCTGGCAAGCGCAGCCAGCCCATCGGCCCCAGGTCCATTTCTTCATCCGTCAACAGGCATGATTGCAGCTCTGTGGATAACATTTCGAAGTCAATATTCTGTCCGATGAACACCAGCTCCTGGCGGCAGTCACCGCTCTCGACGGCCCAGTTCTTCAGTATCGCGGCAGTGTTATCCACATCCTGTGGCCACTGTTCACGGGGCACGAATCGCCACCAGCGGCCGGCCATGCCATGGCGCATCATGCCACCTGCCTGAGACCAGCTGCCGGCCTCTTGATACTTGCTGGCCAACCAGAAAAAACCTTTCGAGCGAAGCAGCCTACCGTTGGTCCACGGGGTGTGGATAAAGTCGAAAAAGCGCTGTGGATGAAGCGGACGCCGAGCCTGCCAGGTGCTGGCGGCGATGCCGTATTCTTCGGTTTCCGGAACGTGCTCGCCGCGCAACTCCTGCAACCAACCGGGCGCCTGCGCGGCTTGGTCGAAGTCGAACAGGCCGGTGTCGAGGATACGCGCCAGCGGTACCTCGCCCATGACCATGGGCACGATCTGCGCCCTGGCGTTGAGGCTGCGCAGAATGGCGATCAGCTCTTCCCGTTCGTGCTGGCCGATCAGGTCGATCTTGCTCAACAGCAGCACATCGGCGAACTCGACCTGTTCGATCAGCAGGTCGCTGATCGAACGCTCATCGTCCTCACCCAGGGTTTCGCCACGGCTGACAAGGCTGTCTGCTGCCTGATAGTCGCGAAGAAAGTTCAGGCCATCGACCACGGTGACCATCGTATCGAGGCGCGCCATGTCGGAGAGGCTACGGCCCTGCTCGTCGCGAAAGGTAAATGTCTCGGCCACCGGCAACGGCTCCGAGATCCCCGTGGACTCGATCAACAGGTAATCGAAGCGCCCTTCCTCAGCCAACCGCGCAACCTCCTCGAGCAGGTCTTCACGCAGCGTGCAGCAGATGCACCCATTGCTCATCTCCACCAGCTTTTCTTCAGCACGGTTGAGGCTGACGTTGCGCTGAACCTCGCTGGCATCGATGTTGATTTCACTCATGTCGTTGACGATCACCGCGACGCGCAGGTTGTCGCGGTTACGCAGCACATGGTTCAGCAGGGTGCTCTTACCGGCACCAAGGAAGCCGGACAGAACGGTAACGGGGAGACGGTTGGACATGGCGAAACCTCTTCAGGCGAAGGCATTCGAAACGATGCATTGCATAATGTTATAAAGTAACAATACAATTTCGCCAAGCTGTTCTCGTCGGATAAAAGCCCCTCGGAGATGACGCAGCGCTTCATCCTGCATTGCAGCTTGCTTGGCGGTTGCCGCTGAACGCCCTTTTATTTGGAACTACCCATGACCCAGCTCAAGCTTCCCGATATCGCCAGCCAAGCCCAGCAGCACGCCTTACCGCTGGACTGGGTGGGCATGTGTGGCATTGCCTTGCCGGTGCAATTCGAGGGCCGTATCGCCGCAGCCAAGGTCGACGCAGGTGTCAGCCTGGTGGACGGCAGCTCACGCGGCATCCACATGTCGCGCCTTTACCTGGCACTGGAATCACTGGAAGGTCAGCCACTTACCGCGCTGGTTATTCGTCAGCTATTGGCTGATTTTCTGAACAGCCATGAAGGGCTCTCCTCAGCGGCCTACCTACGCCTGTCCTTCGACCACCTGCTTAAACGACCGGCCCTGATCAGCCCGTTAGCAGGCTGGAAAAGCTATCCAGTAACTGTCGATGCACGCATCGAAAGTGAGATGTTCCACGTGGAACTATTTGTTTCCGTGCCCTACTCATCCACATGCCCTTGTTCGGCTGCGCTTGCAAGGCAGCTGATTCAACAACAATTCCAGGCGGATTTTGCCGAGCAGCAGGTGGATAAGGAAAGGGTGATGGCGTGGCTTGGTAGCAGCCAGGGCATCGTGGCGACGCCCCATAGTCAGCGCAGTAGCGCGCAAATTTACGTGCGTTTGAAAAGCAATGTGCTGGAGCTGCCGGTGACCGAGTTGATCAACAGTGTGGAGGCCAGCCTGGGAACGGCCGTGCAAACTGCGGTCAAGCGCGCAGATGAACAAGCGTTTGCGTTGGCTAACGGACAGAACTTGATGTTCTGCGAAGACGCCGCACGACGGTTGCACCAGTCGTTACGACAATTGAAATGGGCCACTGCCTTCAAGCTGCGCGTGGAACATGCAGAGAGCCTGCATGCCCACGACGCAGTCGCCACCAGCCAATGGCAGTGGCAAATCAGCTACGCGGTTTGACCGCCCCGCAGTCATTGCCCAGCCAGACTGCACGGGTGTTCATGCTGCCTTGCTGCTGCACACCGGACGCATTGAACGTACCGCTGACCTGGGTGGTGAACTCCCTGTCACTCAGGAAGGTAGCCTGGCCAGTGCCCTGGGCCTTGGGGCAACTGAACTGGAACTTCCATACGTTGCCGGTGCGGTCGGTAATCTTCTGCGTGCAGCCCGACTTAGGGTCTTGCAGCGGAATATCATTGGTTGCCACCTGCTCTGGCGTGAGGCACGAGCGCACCCCATTACCCCCCACTGTCACCCCTTGCTTGGCCAACACGCCCTCCATCATGGCGCGCTGCTCCGGCGGCAGGTTCTTCAATTGGCCGAGCATGAACGCCATGTCGGGTAACGGCTTGCCATCGACCTGCATGTTGCTGGTGGTCAGCTCCCACAAGCCGGGCTGCAACATCTGTGCATGCACCAACGGGCTGCTCAGGCCAAGGGCCAACGCCAACAGTGGCAGACGAATCTTCATGGGCAAACGCTCCTGGAATAAACCGGCCAACGGGCCGGGCTGAGCCTTAGACGCCAAATCCACCTGCAGGTTGCAAGCCGGACCGGGAACGTGTTCTGTTACCCACAGTGTACTCGGCAAGCAGGATGCATATGGATTACCACAGCCCCTACTTCTTCGGTTATGTGCTCGGCCTGATTCACCTCTTGGGCATCATCGCAGCACTGCATGCAGTGTTCACCGTGCGTACCGCCCAAGGTGCGATTGCCTGGGCCATGCCACTGGTCTTCATCCCCTACCTGACCTTGATCCCCTACCTGATCTTCGGCGCCCGCTCCTTCTATGCCTACATCAAGGCACGGCGACAGGCCAACCAGGAAATGCACGTGGCCATGGCCAACCTCAACTGGCGCCCCTGGGTAGAAGAGGCGCTCACCGCCCGCGAGTCCGAAAGCTATGCTGCGCTGCGTGCCATGCCAAAGCTCGGTCGCATGCCCTGCCTGGCGAACAACCAGGTGAAGCTGTTGATCGATGGCAAAGCGACGTTCGATGCCATCTTCGCCGCAATCAACCAAGCCCGCGAAGTGGTGCTGGTACAGTTTTTCATCATTCACGACGACAACCTGGGCAAAGCGCTACAGCAGTTGCTGCTGCGCAAAGCGGCCGAAGGGGTGAAAGTGTTCGTCCTCTTCGACCGGGTCGGCAGCCATGCTTTGCCGGCAAGCTATAGCCAGGTGCTGCGAGCGGGTGGTGTGGAGATTCATGCCTTCGCCACGCGCCGTGGCTGGTTCAACCGCTTTCAGGTGAACTTCCGTAACCACCGCAAGATCGTGGTGGTGGATGGCCTGGTCGGTTTCATTGGCGGGCACAATGTGGGTGATGAGTACTTGGGTGCGCATCCGCAACTGTCGCCATGGCGAGATACCCATGTGCAAATCGGTGGGCCCGTGCTGGCCTGCTTGCAGGAGTCGTTCGCCGAGGACTGGTACTGGGCAACCCGCCAACTGCCACCGTTGATCCTGCCCGACACCTACCCGGAGAACGGCGTATTGTGCCAGGCGCTTGCCAGCGGGCCAGCGGACCCGCAGGAAACCTGCTCGCTGTTCTTCCTTGAAGCGATCCATTCGGCTACGCGTCGGGTGTGGATCACCAGCCCCTACTTCATCCCCGATGAGGCAGTGTTCGCCGCCTTGCGCTTGGCGGTGCTGCGGGGGGTTGATGTTCGCATCCTGATTCCGTCACGGCCCGACCATCGGATCGTCTATGCCGCCTCCAGCCTGTTTGCCTTCGAAGCGGTACGCGCCGGTGTGCGCATGTTCCGCTACCAGCCAGGCTTTCTGCATCAGAAGGTGGTGCTGGTGGATGACGATGTGAGCGCGATCGGCAGTGCCAACCTGGACAACCGTTCGTTCCGCCTGAACTTCGAGATTACCTTGCTGACGGTGGACCGTGCATTTGCCGATCAGGTGCAAACCATGTTGGCCAACGACTTCGAGCAGGCCCGGGAGATCACTGCGGAGGACAGCCTGGATACCCACCGCCTGCAACAACTTGGGATGCGAATTGCCCGGTTGATCTCGCCGATCCTTTAACAGGCACTAAAAACCAGGGGCCGCATAACGGCCCCTGGTATGTGTGGTCGAACGTGAAACACTCAGGCTAGCGGTACAAATCCTCACGGGTCCATGGCAGGTCATGGCGGCCATCGGCATAAGGTTTCACGGCCAATATCTGGTGCAGGTTGATCCAGCCCTTCTCGAAGGCGTAGGCACAACCGGCCAGGTACAGCCGCCAGATGCGCAGGGTCTTTTCCGGCACCATGGCCGCGGCACGATGCAGCTGGTTTTCCAGGTTCTCGCTCCAGTGGTGCAAGGTCTTGGCGTAATGCAGGCGCAGGCTCTCCACATCGACGACCTCAAGCCCCGCCTCACAGATACTGGCGCTGATCATCGACAGATGCGGCAGCTCGCCGTGGGGGAATACATAACGGTCGATGAACTCACCCGCTCCCCGCCCTACCGGTCGCCCATCCACATGCTTGGCGGTGATGCCGTGGTTCATGACCAGGCCACCTTCACGCACCGCACCGAACAGCTTCTGGCAATACAACGGCAGGTTGGCGTGCCCGACATGTTCGAACATGCCGACACTGACCACCTTGTCGAAACGGCCATCCTGGGGCAGGTCTCGGTAATCGAGAATCTGCAGGTCGACCTGCCCCGCCAGCCCCTCTTCCTTCACCCGCTCACGGGCCAGCTTGAGCTGCTCCTTGCTCAAGGTAATACCGAAAACCTTGGCACCGTACTCGCGTGCGGCAAAGCGTGACAGACCGCCCCAGCCACAGCCCACATCCAGCAGGTAGTCACCCGCCTGCAGGCGCAGCTTGCGGCACAGGTGGTCGAACTTGTCCTGTTGGGCCTGGGCCAGTGTGTTGTCCGGCTCACGGAAGTAACCACAGGAGTAGGCCATGTCCGGGTCCAGCCACAACTGGTAGAACGCGTTGGACAGGTCGTAGTGATAGGAAATGGCTTCGGCGTCGGTGTCCTTGTCATGGGCAGTACGCTGCGGCGTCGTGTCGTCATCATCACTCAGCAGGGCCTCGCTGAGTACGTCGCACACACGAATGACCTCGCCGATATCACCCTCGAGCTCCAGCTTGCCTTCAACGAAGGCTTCACCCAGCTCGTTCAGGCTCGGGTGGGTGAACTGGCTGATCAGTTGAGGCTCCTTGATCAGGATCGTCACTTGCGGGCTCGGCCCGAGATCGAACTCGTTGCCGTCCCACAACTTCAGACGCAAAGGTAAATGCAGGCTCTGCAACGCAGGTGGAAGTTGCGCAAGCATCAATGACCCTCCCTTCAGGTAACGGGGCGCCACGCCTCATAAATTCGGACGCCACGGAATCAGGGTAGTTCATAGCTGCAGGTTTTGGGCTATACGCGACGATGGTCTAGAACCAACAGACATGAAAAGCACGCAGATTGTATACAACTTTAAGCGCACAGACTAACCTTATGCCCCTCTCGCGCTTCTTCATCCTGGAGTGGAACCCATGAAATCCTATGACGTGGTGATCATCGGCGGTGGCCCTGGCGGCTATAACGCGGCAATCCGTGCAGGCCAGCTGGGCCTGAGCGTTGCCTGTGTAGAAGGCCGCTCGACCCTGGGCGGCACCTGCCTCAATGTTGGCTGCATGCCATCCAAGGCGCTGCTGCATGCATCCGAGCTGTACGAAGCCGCCAGCGGCGATGAGTTCGCCCACCTCGGCATCGAAGTGAAGCCGACCTTGAACCTCGCCCAGATGATGAAACAGAAGGACGAGAGCGTGACCGGCCTGACCAAGGGCATCGAGTACCTGTTCCGTAAGAACAAGGTTGACTGGGTCAAGGGCTGGGGCCGGCTGGATGGCGTTGGCAAGGTCGTGGTCAAGGCCGAAGACGGCAGCGAAACCACGCTGCAGGCCAAGGACATCGTCATTGCCACCGGCTCCGAGCCCACGCCCCTGCCAGGCGTGACCATCGACAACCAACGCATCATCGACTCGACCGGTGCACTGTCCCTGCCCCAGGTGCCCAAGCACCTGATCGTCATCGGTGCCGGCGTGATCGGCCTGGAACTGGGTTCGGTCTGGCGCCGCCTGGGCAGCCAGGTCACCGTCATCGAATACCTCGACCGCATCTGCCCGGGCACCGATGAAGAAACCGCCAAGACCCTGCAAAAGGCCTTGGCCAAGCAAGGCATGAGCTTCAAGCTCGGCAGCAAGGTGACACAAGCCACGCCGTCGGCCGATGGCGTCAGCCTGACCCTGGAACCCGCCGCCGGTGGCGACGCACAAACCCTGCAAGCCGACTACGTGCTGGTGGCCATCGGCCGCCGCCCGTACACCCAGGGCCTGAACCTGGAAAGCGTGGGCCTTTCGACCGACAAGCGCGGCATGCTGGGCAATGACCACCACCGCAGTTCGGTGCCCGGCATCTGGGTGGTCGGCGATGTCACCTCTGGCCCAATGCTCGCGCACAAGGCCGAAGATGAAGCGGTATCGTGCATCGAGCGCATCGCCGGCAAGGCCCATGAGGTCAACTACAACCTCATCCCTGGCGTCATCTATACCCGCCCGGAACTGGCCAGTGTCGGCAAGACCGAAGAACAGCTCAAGGCCGAAGGCCGCGCCTACAAGGTCGGCAAGTTCCCCTTCAGCGCCAACAGCCGCGCCAAGATCAACCACGAGACCGAAGGCTTCGCCAAGATCATTGCCGATGCCAATACCGATGAAGTACTGGGCGTGCACCTGGTGGGCCCGAGCGTCAGCGAAATGATCGGCGAGTTCTGCGTAGCCATGGAGTTCTCGGCTTCGGCAGAAGACATCGCCCTCACCTGCCACCCCCACCCGACCCGCTCCGAGGCCTTGCGCCAGGCGGCGATGAATGTGGATGGGATGGCAATGCAGATCTGACAGAACGCGCTCAGGCAATGCTGCCCCGGCATTGCCTGATCCTCTGCGCTAACCACATAAGCTCACCTATAAGGAATCGGTTTCTTAAATGGAATGATATTCCGATACCCTTGTGATAGGTTTGTGCTGTAACGCTGTAGCCTTCATTGCATTTTCCACGGGAGCTCATCTCTCACACATCAAGGAACAACTATGAGCAATGCGCTGGAACGCGGCCTGCACGCTATTGAGCTGTTGGCCGGGAAACGCACCGGGCTGCCTCTTCAGCAAGTTGCCGAAGCCTTGGACATTCCGCCGAGCGCGACTCACCGTATGCTTAATTGCTTGGTTGAACAGGGTTTTGTGCGCCAAGACCCTCAACACGGTAATTATGTTCTCGCCCTCAAGGTGGTATCGCTTGCACTGAAGCACCTGTCCCAGAGCGACATCGTCGACCTCGCCAAACCGATCCTTGAACGCCTTGCCCGTGTGTCTGGCGAACTGGTGCGTTTGAGCATTGTCGATGGCGACAACCTGGTGTGGATCTCCAAGGCGCAAGGCACGCGCTCCGGGCTTCGCTACGACCCTGATGCCGGTGCCGAAGCCAAACTCTGCTGCACAGCGTCGGGGCTTGCGTGGTTGAGCTGTCTGAGTGACGAACGCGCGCTGGAACTGGTTTACCTTCAAGGCCTGGCCAAAGCCGGTGAATATGGGCCCAACGCGGCGACCACGATCGAACAGCTGCTTAAACACCTGCAGCTCGCACGTGATCAAGGCTATGCGTCAGTTGACGAGAGTTTTGAAATTGGCGCGGCGGCGATGGCTATCGCAATCCTCGATTCGCAGCGACACGTCATCGGCGTGATCAGCATAGCCGGCCCAAGCGTTCGCTTGACCCAAGAGCGTATGAAGGCCCTCAAAGCGGCATTGTTCGAGGCCGCCGAAGAAATCACCGCAATCAGTCTGGACAGTCTTCCCAAGCTGTCGATGATGACCTCCCGGATCACCGAGCAGACCGACTGATCGGACCAACGATCGAACGCGGCCTGTCGTCCCGACGTGGCCGCCTCCTCTCCTCAAGCCCTGCTGTCGAATGCGTTAAGCCAAGCGCGCTGACTCCTGCCGACCAAAATCATAAATGGAATGCTTTTTACTTTTGGAATGGTCTTCCATTTATGATAGTGTCATCACCGCCCACTGAGAAAGCCTGGTGTTCTGCAAAAGATGCCGCTGCCAGAAAAGGCGTTCTGATAAAAACAAAAACAGGAGTCATCTATGTCGAGTTCCCCCAACCTTGATGTCAGCACCTTCATGGACGCTAGAAAAATGAGCGCCAGGCAATGGCTGGTGCTGCTTCTGGGCTTCATGGTGCTTGTCTTTGATGGGTTCGATACGACCTCGATCGGTTTCATAGCACCCGCACTGGTCGACGACTGGGGTTTGCAGCGACATGATCTTGGGCCCGTGATGATGAGCGGCCTGCTCGGGCTGGCTTTCGGCTCATTGACTGCAGGTTCGTTGGCAGATCGTTTTGGCCGCAGGCCGGTCATCATCGGTTCAGTGCTGCTGTTCGGCCTGTGGAGCCTAGCTTCGGCCTGGGCCACCGGGGTCGTCAGCCTGACAGTGCTGCGGTTTCTGACCGGGGTCGGTCTGGGTGCATCAATGCCGAATACCGCGACACTGATTTCCGAATTTGCACCCAAGCGTTACCGCTCTCATATGGTCTCTTTCATCTACTGCGGTTTCGCCTTTGGCGCAGCCCTGGGTGGCCTGGGCAGTGAGTGGCTGATCGCCCATTTTGGCTGGCGATCGGTATTGGTGGTCGGCGGTGTGCTGCCCATTGCCTTTGCGCTCCTGCTGCTTTTCAGCCTGCCGGAGTCCATCCGCTTTTTGGCCCAGAACAGTGCGTTGAAGGAACGTCTGATCAAGGAGATCAACAAAGTTGCCCCTGGCTTGGCCAACGCCCGTACCCGATTTCATATCAGCGAAGCGTCGATCAAACAGGCTGGCAAGGTCAGCGCGTTGTTCGCGTCCGGTTATAGCCTCGGTACCTGCATGATCTGGATCACGCTGTTCATGGGCTTGCTGACCATGTACTTGCTGTCGAGCTGGCTGCCGCTGCTGACCCGCGATGCCGGCCTTAGCATGGGCGATGCGGCACTGCTGGGCTCGTTGCTGCAAATCGGCGGCATGCTGGGCAACTTTACCGTCGGCATGAAGATGGACCGCTGGGATCACCATAAGGTGGTCGGCATTACGGTGTTCGGCGGTGGCGCCTGCGCGGTGCTAATCGCGCTGCAGCAGCCGACGATGCAGGTTCTCTGCCCGCTGATCCTGTTGCTGGGCTACTTCCTCAATGGCGTCAACGTCGGTGGCTATGCGTTGGCAGCCGCTTTCTACCCAACCCAGATCCGTGCCACCGGGGTGTGCTGGGCAACCGGCATCGGTCGCCTGGGCGCTATCAGCGGCGCCGGGATCGGCGCACTCATGCTGGCTGCCCAATGGGATTTCAGCCAGGTCTTCTTGTTCCTCGCCATCCCTTCCTTGCTCGGGGTCACGGCGCTATGGGTCAAAGGCCGTCAGCACAGAACGTCGGCGATTCCCACCCCAGCCAACTGAATTCCAGCGCGCTTAACCCCCTCTACGGAGACCTGCCATGCAAGCTAGCTATTCCATCGCCCAACTGACCGCTCTCGATTTCAGCCCGCCCGAAATCATCGAACTGGCTGCCCGCACCGGCTATCACCAGGCTGGCGTGCGGTTGTTACCCGTCGCGCCAGGGGCCGTCGCCTATCCACTGATGGATGACGCACGCATGCTGCGTGAAACGCTCGCGCGGATGAACGACACCGGCGTGAAGGTCTTCGATCTGGAACTGATACGCCTCGATGCCCAATTCGATCTGCAACGTTACCTGCCGTTTTTCGAGGTTGGTGCGCAGCTAGGGGCCAAGGCGGTACTGGTAGCCGGCGACGATCCGGAGCAAGGCCGACTTGTAGAGCACTACGCTCGGCTATGCGACGCAATGCAGCCATTCGGCCTCTCAGCAGACCTCGAATTCATGCCGTGGACGGCCGTCAATGACCTGGCCAGTGCTCTGCATATTGTGGAACAGGCCGATCGAGCCAACGGCGGCATCCTGGTAGACGCCCTGCATTTTGATCGTTCAGACAGCCGCTTCGAGGATTTGCAGCGAATCCCAGCGCAGTGGCTGCACTACGCACAAATATGCGACGGCCCTGCGATGCGCCCCGACACCCATGAGGGACTGATCCAGGCGGCGCGCTGCGGGCGTTTGCTACCGGGGGAAGGTGACATCGATCTGGCCAGGATATGGCGCAGCCTGGCAGCCGCGGTTCCGGTCAGTGTCGAGATCCCGAATGACCGCAGGGTCGCGCAAGTGGGGGTAGAGGCTTGGGCCCGAGAGGCGTTGGCGGCAGCCAAGGCAATCATTGAGCCGCTGTAAATCATTGACGCTGACCAAGCCCACTACACCAGGAGACCTCTTGATGCTTACCGACACTTCCCTGCACACCACGGTGGACTGCGATGTCCTGATCATCGGCTCCGGTGCAGCCGGGCTTAGCGCAGCCGTGACTGCCGCGTGGCATGGTCAGCGGGTGATCGTGGTCGAGAAGGATGAGGTGTTCGGCGGCGCCACCGCCTGGTCGGGTGGCTGGATGTGGGTGCCGTGCAATCCGTTGGCTCAGCGCGCCGGGATCATTGAGGACCGCTCGCTGCCACGCACCTATCTTGAACATGAATTGGGTGACCACTTCGACCCGACCATGATCGATGCCTTTCTCGAAGCAGGGCCCAACATGGTCTCCTTTTTTGAGCGCCACACCGCTTTGCAATTCGCCGACGGGAACGCAATTGCTGACATCCACGGGGATACACCCGGCGCCGGAACCGGCGGTCGGTCGGTGATCGCAGCCCCTTACAATGCCTACGCGGTAGGCAAACTGCTAAAGCGGCTGCGCAAGACGATGCGCGAAACCTCGTTCATGGGCATGCCGATCATGGCCGGCCGTGACCTGACTGCCTTCCTCACCCTGACACGCTCCTGGCGTTCGCTGCTGCACGTGACCCAACGCTTGGGCAAACACTTGATCGACCTTGCGCTCAAGGGGCGCGCCATGCACCTCGTCAACGGCGTCGCCTTGATCGCCCGCCTGGCCAAGTCAGCCGAAGACCTTGGCGTACAGCTCTGGGAGTCAGCGCCGGCCACTGATCTGATCCATGAACACGACCGGGTCGCCGGCGCCGTGGTCGAAACAGCAAAAGGCCGTATCGCCATTCGGGCACGCAAGGGTGTGGTGCTGGCTGCAGGTGGCTTTGCCAATGACATCGAACGACGCAAGGCACTGTTCCCGCGCACGCCAACTGGCCATGAACATCTGGCGTTGCCGCCTCTGGGCGTCAATGGCGATGGTTTGCGCCTGGGCGAGAGCGTCGGCGGCCAGGTCGCTGAAGACCTGGCCAGTGCCGCCGCTTGGGCGCCCGTGTCTCGAGTGCCTTACAAGGACGGCAGCGCCGGCCACTTTCCGCATATCATCGAACGCGGCAAGCCCGGCATCATCGGCGTCCTCGCCAACGGCCAACGGTTCGTCAACGAAGCCAATGGCTACTATGACTATGTAGCAGCCATGGTCGCGGCCGCACCCGGCACCGAGGTCGCGTCCTGGTTGATCTGCACCCGCGCGTTTCAGCGGCGTTATGGGCTGGGCGTTTCCCGGCCTTTCCCACTGCCCGTTGAGCCATTCATTCGCTCGGGTTACCTGAAGACTGGCCACTCCATCGAGGCGTTGGCCTTGGCGTGCGGGATCGACCCCGCGGGCCTGAGCCAGACTGTGACCGAGTACAACCGCCACGCCCGCAACGGTGAAGACCCACAGTTCGGACGCGGCACTACGCCCTACAACCGCAAGCAGGGTGATGCGCAGCACGCGCCAAATCCTTGCGTCGCGCCAATCAAGCAGGGCCCATTCTATGCGGTGAAGGTCGAGGCAGGCTGCTTCGGCACCTTCGCAGGCCTCAAGACCAATGCCCATGCGCAAGTCCTCAACACTGACGGGCAGCCGATTGGAGGCCTTTATTCAGCGGGGTCCGACATGGCCAGCATCATGGGCGGGCACTATCCGGCCGGCGGAATCAACCTGGGGCCAGCTGCAACCTTCGGCTATATCGCCGGGCGCCACCTGGCTGGCGCCACAGCCTACGAATAATGCCCGGCCTACAGGCCTTGAGCCTCGAGGGATCGCCCATGTCGTTTGCTTCCAAGCCCTTCGCCCTTACCACTCAGGAGAACGCACGATGAGCACCATCACCCCCCTTCCCCCACGCTGGGACCAGGAAGTCGACCTGTTGGTGTTCGGCGCAGGCACCGCCGGCATGACTACCGCGTTGATGGCCAAGCACCACGGGCTGGACGTGCTGCTGTGTGAAAAAACCGCTGCCGTGGGCGGCATCAGTGCGACCTCAGGCGGTACCACCTGGGTACCCGGCACCACCCAGAGCCAGCGCGCCGGGGTACCGGACAGCGTGGCAGATGCTGCAACCTTCCTTAAGGCGGTGGTCGGTGAGCGCGGTGGTGAAGCCTTACGCGAAGCCTTTCTGGCCAGCGGGCCGCAGGCAATTGACGAGTTGGAGCGCATCAGCGAAGTCAAATTCGTGGCCGCCGCCGCCCACCCCGACTACGTCAGCGGCCCAGGAGCAGCGTTCGGTGGCCGCGCCCTGGCACCACTCGCGTTCGACGCCAGGCTACTGGGGAAAGATTTCGCCCGCGTACGGCCACCACGCCCGGAGTTCATGGGGCTGGGCGGCATGATGGTGCCCCGCGCCGACCTGGACGCGCTGCTGTCGCCCTTTGCCTCGTTGAAAAACCTGAGCCGTACCCTGAGCGTTGTCGGCCGCTATTGCATCGACCGCCTGAGCCACCCCCGTGGCACCAACCTGGTGATGGGCAACGCCTTGGTTGCCCGACTGTTCTACAGCCTGCGCCAGCGCAACGTTGCCATTCGTTTTGAAACGCCCTTGCACGACTTGATCCAGGAGAACGGCAAGGTGGTGGGCGCTGTGGTGCTGCACAATGGCCAGCCCCAGCGCATCCGCGCCCGCCGAGGCGTGGTGATGGCCACCGGCGGCGTGACCCGCCACCCGACGTTGCGCAAGCAACTGTTCCCGGCCGCGGCCCAACCCCTTTCACTGGCACCCTTGACCCATACCGGCGACGGCATCGATCGCGCGCTGAAGGCTAACGCCCAGCTCGACAACGGCCACGACAGCCCCGGTCTATGGATGCCCTGCTCGATCCGCACAAGCAAGGACGGCTACCAGGCCGTCTGGCCACACATCCTGCTAGACCGTGCCAAGCCAGGGCTGATCGCAGTCAACCGCCGGGGCCTGCGCTTCGTCAATGAGTCGGACTCCTACCACGACTTCGTCATGGGCATGCTCGCCGATGGCAGCCCCACCGCCCACCTGATCTGCGATGAAGCCTTCTTGCGCCGCTATGGCCTGGGCCTGGTGATGCCGCTGCGCACCGCCGTCAACATCGCCAGCTTCGTCAAGGCCGGCTACCTGGTCAAAGCCAGCACGCTGGCCGAGCTTGCCAGCAAGCTCAAGATCGATGCCGAGGGGCTCGCAAACACGGTCAACACCTACAACGCCTCCGCCGCACACGGTGAAGACCCGGCATTCAACCGTGGCAGCAGCCCCATGAACCGTCACAATGGCGACCCGCAGCAAACGCCCAACCCCTGCGTGCGCCCGCTGGGCGAGGGGCCCTACTATGCCGTCACCGTGCAACCCGCCGACCTCGCCTGCAGCGCAGGCTTGAGCGGCAACGCCGACGGCCAGGTGCTGGACACCCAAGGCCAGGTGATCGAGGGGCTCTACGCCTGCGGTAATGACCTGGCCTCGATTTTTCGCGGCACCTACCCAGGCCCAGGTACCACCCTGGGGCCTGCGATTGTGTTCGGCTGGCGAGTGGCCCGGCATGCGGCGGGGTTGGAGGGTGCCAAGAGGGGCATGGCAGAAGCGGTCAAGGTGACGGCATGCTCGGCGGAGAGTGCTAAAGCAGGGGGTGTAACGGTGCAGCAGGAGTAAAACCGTACAAAAAAAGGGAGCCAGTGACGGCTCCCTCTCTCTGCGACGGTTTTAATTGTGTCGCGACAGTTTCAGTTCTCTAAAACCACCACGCCATTAACCGCTGCGCCTTACTCGACCGTCACCGATTTCGCCAGGTTACGCGGCTGGTCAACGTCGGTGCCCTTGAGCACGGCGACGTAGTACGACAGCAGCTGCAGCGGAATGGTGTACAGGATCGGCGCCAGGGCGTCCGCGATGTGCGGCACCTTGATCACGTGGGTGCCTTCACCGTTGGTCATGCCAGCGTGCTCGTCGGCGAACACCACCAGCTCACCGCCACGGGCACGTACTTCCTGCAGGTTGGACTTGAGCTTCTCCAACAGTTCGTTATTCGGCGCCACGGTGACCACCGGCATGTCGTTATCCACAAGCGCCAACGGGCCGTGCTTCAGCTCGCCTGCCGGGTAGGCTTCGGCGTGGATGTAGGAGATCTCCTTGAGCTTGAGTGCACCTTCCATCGCTACCGGGTACTGGGCGCCACGGCCCAGGAACAGGGTGTGGTGCTTGTCGGCGAACAGTTCGGCGATCTTCTCGACGGTCGCGTCCATGGCCAGTGCCTCGCCCAGGCGAGTAGGCAAGCGGCGCAATTCTTCAACCAGCTCGGCTTCTACACCGGCTTCGAGGGTACCGCGCACCTGGCCCAGGGCCAGGGTCAGCAGCATCAGCGAAACCAGCTGGGTGGTGAATGCCTTGGTCGAGGCAACACCGATTTCCGGGCCGGCCAGGGTCAGCAGGGTCAGGTCAGATTCGCGCACCAGCGAGCTGATGCCGACGTTGCAGATGGCCAGGCTGCCGAGGAAGCCCAGCTCCTTGGCATTGCGCAGGGCGGCCAGGGTGTCGGCGGTCTCACCGGATTGCGAGATCGAGACGAACAGGGTGTCTGGCTGGACCACGACCTTGCGGTAGCGGAACTCGCTGGCTACTTCGACCTGGCAAGGGATGCCGGCCAGGCTTTCGAGCCAGTAACGGGCAACCATGCCGGCGTGGTAGCTGGTACCGCAAGCGACGATCTGCACATTGCGAACCTTGGCAAACAGTTCGGCGGCATTCGGGCCGAAGGCCTGGACCAGCACATTGTCCTTGCCCAGGCGGCCTTCCAGCGTGCGCTGGACCACGCTTGGCTGCTCGTGGATTTCCTTGAGCATGAAGTGACGGTAGGTACCTTTGTCGGCCGCCTCAGCGCCTTCGTGGTACTGCACGGTTTCACGCTGGACCTTGGTGCCTGCCTGGTCCCAGATGCTGACCTGGTCACGGCGGATCTCGGCGATGTCGCCTTCTTCCAGGTACATGAAACGGTCGGTGACCTGGCGCAGTGCCAACTGGTCCGAAGCCAGGAAGTTCTCGCCAAGGCCGAGGCCGATCACCAGCGGGCTACCGCTGCGAGCGGCTACCAGGCGGTCTGGCTGTTTGGCACTGATCACGGCCAGGCCATAGGCACCGTGCAGGCGCTTCACAGCGGCCTTCAGCGCATCGGTCAGGTCCGGGACAGTCTTGAGCGTGTGGTGGATCAGGTGAACGATGACTTCGGTATCGGTCTGCGAAGTGAATACGTAGCCGAGCTCTTTCAGCTCTTCACGCAGCTCTTCGTGGTTTTCAATGATGCCGTTGTGCACGACCGCCACTTCACTGGCCGAGAAGTGGGGGTGGGCGTTGCCTTCGGTTGGCGCGCCATGGGTGGCCCAACGGGTGTGGGCGATGCCCAACTGGCCGGTGAGGGGGTCGGCGGCGACGGCAGCTTCCAGCTCGCTGACTTTACCGATACGGCGGCGACGCTCCAGCTCACCTTGCTGGCTGAAGACAGCCAGGCCGGCACTGTCGTACCCGCGGTATTCGAGGCGCTTGAGGCCTTCGATCAGAATGGCGGTGATATTACGCTCGGCTACGGCACCAACGATTCCACACATGGTTATTGCTCCTGGCTGATCGCGGCGCAAATCAGGTTGATGCCGCGGGCTTGAATGTGTTCGCGTGCCGCTGCGGGCAGGCGTTCGTCTGTAATAAGGGTATTCACGCTGCCCCAGGGCAGCTCGAGGTTAGGGATCTTGCGCCCTACCTTGTCGGACTCGACCATCACGATCACTTCCCGGGCCACCTCGGCCATGACTCGGCTCAGGCCAAGCAGCTCGTTGAAGGTGGTGGTACCTCGGTTGAGGTCGATGCCATCGGCACCGATGAACAGCTGGTCGAAATCGTAGGAACGCAACACCTGCTCGGCCACCTGCCCCTGGAACGACTCGGAGTGCGGGTCCCAGGTGCCCCCGGTCATCAGCAGCACCGGTTCATGTTCCAGGTCGCTGATGGCGCGGGCCACGTTCAATGAGTTGGTCATCACCACCAGGCCCGGCTGGCGGCCCAGTTCAGGGATCATCGCAGCAGTGGTGCTGCCGCTGTCGATGATGATCCGCGCATGTTCGCGGATACGCCCTACAGCAGCGCGGGCAATGGCCTTCTTGTAGGCGGACACGGGCTGGGTAGGTTCGCCGAGCAACTCTTGCGGCACCGGCACCGCACCGCCGTAGCGACGCAATAGCAGGCCATTGGTTTCCAGGGCTGCGAGGTCCTTGCGAATGGTGACTTCTGACGTTTCGAAGCGCTTGGCCAACGCGTCCACACTCACCTCGCCCTGCTCGCTGAGCATGGCCAGGATGTTGTGCCGGCGTTGGGGGGTGTTACGTTTCGACATGAGCGCTTAAGTTTCGATTCGAAAGATAATGGTTGCAATCAAAACCTAAGACGCTCGTTTCGTCAAGCGCCATGAACTGTGGATAAGTCTGTTGCCGTCCGCTTACGCGGCCCTTTCGCTACCCACCAGGTGGCGCGTATCCCTGTAGGAGCGGCCTCGCGTCGCGAAAGGAGGGCAAAGCCCTCCCAGCTTTCCAACAGCCCAAAAAAAAACCGACCCATTCACACAGGTCGGCTTTCGATCGAAACAACTGTGTATAACTCAGCTCTTCTTGATCTTCTCCGGCCGCTTCCAGCCGTCGATGTTGCGCTGGCGCCCACGGCCCACAGCAAGCTGCCCTGCTTCGACCGTCTGGGTGATGGTCGAGCCTGCCGCAGTAGTAGCACCAGCCTGGATATCCACAGGCGCCACCAACGAGTTGTTCGAGCCGATGAACACGTCTTCGCCCATCACCGTCTTGAACTTGTTGGCGCCATCGTAGTTGCAGGTGATGGTGCCAGCGCCGATGTTGGTGCGCGCACCGATTTCGGCATCGCCCAGGTAGCTCAGGTGGCCGGCCTTGGCGCCCTCACCCAGGTGAGCATTTTTCAGTTCGACAAAGTTACCCACATGGGCCTTGGCATCCAGCACGCTGCCCGCGCGCAGGCGCGCGAACGGGCCAGCATCGCTACCCTCGCCCATCACCGCACCTTCGATGTGGCTGTTGGCCTTGACCACCGCACCCTTGCGCAGGGTGCTGTTCTTGATCACGCAGTTGGGGCCGATTTCTACATCGTCCTCGATCACTACCTGGCCTTCGAGGATCACGTTGATGTCGATCAGGACATCACGGCCTACGGTCACTTCACCGCGCACATCGAACCGCGCCGGGTCGCGCAGGGTGACACCCTGGGCCATCAGGCGGCGGCCTGCACGCAACTGATAGTGGCGCTCCAGCTCGGACAGCTGGCGACGATCGTTGGCGCCCTGCACTTCCATCGGGTCATGGGGCTGCTCGGTCGCTACCACCAGGCCGTCGGACACCGCCATGGCGATGACATCGGTCAGGTAGTACTCGCCCTGGGCATTGTTGTTCGACAAACGGCTCATCCAGTCCGCCAGGCGCGCGGCAGGCAGGGCCAGAATACCGGTGTTGCCTTCCTTGATCGCTTTCTGCGCGTCGTTGGCATCCTTGTGCTCAACGATCGCCGTTACCTTGCCCTGCTCGTCACGCACGATACGGCCATAGCCGGTCGGGTCTTCGAGGGTGACCGTGAGCAGCCCCAGTTGCTGGTCGTTGGCCTTGGCCAAAAGACGCTGCAAGGTTTCCACTTCGATCAACGGCACATCGCCGTACAGCACCAGCACGGTGTCTGCGGTCAACGCCGGCAGCGCCTGAGCCACGGCATGGCCTGTACCCAGCTGCTTGTCCTGCATGACGAAGTTCAGGTCGTCAGCTGCCAGGCGCTCACGTACCTGCTCGGCACCGTGGCCAATGACCACGTGGATACCTTGCGGCTGAAGCTGGCGCGCGCTGTGGATAACATGGCCGAGCATGGAGTTGCCGGCAACCGGGTGCAGTACCTTGGGCAGCGCCGAGCGCATGCGGGTACCTTGGCCGGCGGCGAGAATAACGATATCGAGTGACATTACTGGCTACCAATCCTGGGCGGTCAGTGAAATGACCGGGGGGGGGAAATCAAAAAAAGAAAAAGGGTAGCCGAGGCTACCCTTTTACTCAATCGCAACAGAAGTCATCAGCCGTGGCCGATTACTTGCCTTTGCGCATTTGCTGGACGGTACGCAGCTGAGCTGCGGCCTCGGCCAGACGTGCGGCGGCGGCGCCGTAGTCGAAGTCCGCGCCTTTCGTATTCAGGGCGTTCTCGGCAGCCTTGAGGGCTTCCTGAGCCTGCGCTTCATCCAGGTCTGCAGCACGTTGCACGGTATCGGCAAGCACCTTGACCATGTTCGGCTGAACCTCGAGGAAACCACCAGAGATGTAGAACACCTCTTGTGCGCCACCCTGCTTGGTCAGCGTGATCGGACCTGGCTTCAGATTGGTGATCAGCGGCGCGTGGCCTGGAGCGATACCAAGATCACCCAGGTTACCGTGCGCAACCACCATCTCGACCAGACCGGAGAAAATTTCTCCTTCCGCGCTGACGATATCGCAATGGACTGTCATAGCCATCTGCTTGCCTCAACCTGATAGCGCCCCTTGCGGGGCGCAGGAATTACAGTTTCTTGGCTTTCTCGATCGCTTCGTCGATGCT